>JBEIRS010000030.1:0-10223 GCA_040375795.1 Methylibium sp. | reverse complement strand
CATGGCTGCAAAGATGAAAAAATTCCAGCGTGCCACATACAAAGTTATTTTGCATGTGTCATTTCTACTGAACCCAGCAGTACTGATACGGTTTGATATCCCATTGGACCAAGCATGATGCTTTTTTTCGGCATCGACAAGGCTGACTTGAGGGGAATGTTGATTCAGTTATCTCTAGGGAGTGCTTCATGGATTCCCGCTGGCGCGGGAATGACAACATGATTGAATTTTGCAGAGCCAACTCGTATAGGGCTTGGGCTGGGTGTGGGGGCTATAGACTGATGCAACGAGACACGAGCCCCCCCGCCATGATTTTCAACGCTTGACAGGCGGTAAATCAGTGCAGTGTCCTTCATAGGCTTCGGCGGCCAAGCCAATACTTTCACCCAGGGTAGGGTGTGGATGAATGGTTTTGCCAATGTCTACCGCATCAGCCCCCATTTCGATGGCCAGAGCCACTTCACCGATCATGTCGCCCGCGTGGGTTCCGACGATACCGCCCCCGACGATTGCATGGGTTTCTTCGCTGAATAACAGCTTGGTAAAACCCTCGTCGCGGCCATTGGCAATAGCACGGCCTGAGGCTGTCCAGGGGAAGAGGCCCTTCTTGATTTTGATGCCACGAACCTTGGCCTCGTCTTCAGTCAAGCCCACCCAGGCCACCTCGGGATCGGTGTAGGCCACACTGGGAATGACGCGGGCATCGAAAGCGGCCTGGCTGAAGTGTGCATCTCCCAACTGCTCACCAGCCGCCACTTCAGCGGCGACATGCGCTTCATGCACCGCTTTATGAGCCAGCATGGGCTGTCCCACAATATCACCGATGGCAAAAATGTGCGGCACATTGGTGCGCATTTGAATGTCGACGGGAATAAAGCCACGCTCACTCACCATCACCCCGGCTTTTTCAGCACCAATGCGTTTGCCATTGGGAATGCGCCCCACAGCCTGCAAGACCAAATCATAAAGCTGAGGCTCTTTGGGGGCAGATTCACCTTCAAAGTGGACCAAAATGCCGTCTTGGGTGGCCTGAGCCCCGACAGTTTTGGTTTTAAGCATGATGTGATCAAAACGCGAGGCATTCATTTTTTGCCAAACCTTGACCAGATCACGGTCTGCACCCTGCATGAGGCCGTCCATCATTTCGACGACATCCAGGCGGGCACCCAGCGTGGAGTACACCGTGCCCATTTCAAGGCCAATGATCCCGCCCCCGATCACCAGCATCCGCCGGGGCTGCTGACGTAGTTCTAAGGCCCCGGTTGATGTGACAACGCGGGGGTCATCTTTGGGCAAAAAGGGCAATTTAACAGCTTCAGAGCCGGCAGCGATGATGGCCCGCTTGAAGCGAATCACTTGGTTTTTGCCATCGGTCATGCGTACACCAAGATGGAAGGGGTCCAGGAACTCAGCGGAGCCTTGCACCACAGTGACTTTGCGCATTTTGGCCATGGCGGCGAGGCCGCCAGTCAGCTTACTGATCACCTTTTCTTTGTGGGTTTTGAGCTTGGCGAGATCCACGGATGGGGCACCAAAAGACACGCCAAGGGATTCAAAATGCTTGACCTCATCCATCACGGCCGCGACATGCAGCAACGCCTTGGAGGGAATACAACCCACATTCAGGCAAACTCCGCCAAGGGTGGGGTAACGTTCAATCAGCACCACGTTCAAGCCGAGATCTGCGGCACGGAACGCCGCAGAGTAACCTCCGGGGCCTGCACCGAGCACCATCAAATCACATTCGAGATCGGTGGCACCAGAATGCTGGGCTGCGATGGGTGCCACCATCGGTGTGGCAACCGACGCAGACAGGGCCTCCTGTACCGGGGCTGCAGGGCTTGAAGAAGCATCGGCGTTGGTCGGTTCAAGGGATAGCAGTACGGTTCCCTCGCTGACTTTATCGCCGAGTTTTACTTTAAGTGCTTTGACCACCCCAGCATGGGATGAGGGAATTTCCATGGAAGCCTTGTCAGACTCGACCGTGATCAGGCTTTGCTCTGCCTGAATGGTGTCGCCCACCTTGACCAGCAGCTCAATGACTGCCACTTCTTTGAAGTCACCGATATCGGGAACTTTGATATCCATCAATGCCATGATCGGTTCCCCTTAGAGTAAAATGCGACGAAAGTCTGCCAAAACTTGGCACAAATAAGCATTGAAACGGGCCGCGGCCGCACCATCAATCACGCGGTGATCCCAGCTCAAGCTCAGGGGCAACGTCAAACGCGGTTGAAAAGCCTTGCCGTCCCACTGTGGCTCAATGGCACTCTTGCACACTCCTAAAATGGCCACTTCGGGTGCATTGATGATGGGGGTGAAATAGCGCCCTCCAATCCCCCCCAAAGAAGAAATAGAAAAGCACCCACCCGACATATCTGCGGGGCCAAGCTTGCCATCGCGGGCTTTTTTGGCCAAGTCGCTCATTTCTTGAGAGATCTGCAACACGCCTTTTTGATCCGCGTTTTTAATCACGGGCACCACGAGGCCATTGGGGGTGTCTGCGGCAAAGCCGATATGAAAATACTGCTTTTGAACAATCTGATCGCCATCCAGCGAAGCATTAAATTCAGGAAACTTTTTCAACGCCGCCACGCTGGCTTTGATGAGAAAGGCGAGCATGGTCACTTTGATCCCGGATTTTTCATTTTCCTTGTTCAATTGAACCCGGAATGCTTCGAGCTCGGTGATGTCCGCATCATCGTGGTTGGTGACATGGGGAATCAACACCCAATTGCGATGCAGGTTGGCACCACTGATTTTTTTGATGCGCACGAGATCTTTGCGCTCAATGGGCCCAAACTTAGCAAAATCAAGCTGAGGCCAAGGGAGCAACCCAGGGAAGCTTCCCCCCGTTGACGCAGCGGCTGGGGTGGCCTTGGCTGACTGAGCCTGGGTGCGCAGGTCACCTGCCATGACGGCCTTGACAAAGTTCTGAATGTCAGCTTGCGTAATGCGCCCCTTTAAGCCAGAACCCTTGACCTCCAGCAAAGGCACCCCCAGTTCGCGGGCCAAACGCCGGATCGAAGGTGAGGCGTGCGGCATGATGCCCGCCTTGGGAGCCATGGGCTCATGCACTGGCATAGGGGTGTTGGTTACAGCAGCAGAGGCCAAGGTGGGGGCGGGGGCTGATGCGTTCACAGGCCCAGGAGCGTTCGAGGCGACCAACGCAGGCACTGAAATGGCCCCTGCTGCGGCCCCGACAAGTTCCACAAGAGCCAAGGGGCTGCCCTTGGATACTTTGTCTCCCAGCTTGACCTTCATTTCCTTGATGACCCCGGCATGGGAGGAAGGGATTTCCATGGAAGCCTTATCAGATTCGACGGTGATCAGGCTTTGCTCAAGCTGAACAGTATCTCCGGCCTTGACGAATATCTCGATCACTGCCACTGAGTCAAAGTCTCCGATATCGGGAACAAGCACCTCTATCAGACGGGAAGATGCCAGCATAGCCAGCGCCGCAGAAGCGTCAGCCGAAGGCGCGGTGGTAGGTGCTGTGAGCGCCGGTGTTGTTAACGCTGGCGATGAAGCTGGAGCGGCGCTGGCGCTGGCTTCAGCAGAGGTCTCCAGCCTCAATACCAGAGAGCCTTCGCTCACCCTGTCACCTACCTTGACCTTCAGCTCTTTGACCACCCCGGCATGTGAGCACGGGATTTCCATGGAGGCTTTGTCACTTTCAACCGTGATCAAGCTTTGTTCAGCCTTGACCGTGTCGCCTGGCTTGACCAGAAGCTCAATGATTTGTACATCCTTAAAGTCCCCGATATCAGGAACCTTGACTTCAACCAATGACATGAAATGTCTCCGCTATGTCGATGTTCTTGATGCTTGCGCACACTGCACGCAAGGCTGAACAGGCCAATCACCTGAGAGTGACGGGCCTGGCCATGTGGCGCCCGAAATCAGGCGTAGAGAGGATTGATTTTTTCTGTGTGGATGTCATACTTTTTGATGGCATCGGCCACCTTGGCAACGGGTACGGTGCCTTCATCGGCCAAGGCCCTGAGTGTGGCCACCACAATATAGTGACGGTTGATCTCGAAGTGCTGGCGCAACTTGGTACGAAAGTCACTGCGGCCAAAGCCGTCTGTTCCAAGCACTTTGTACGAGCGTCCCTTGGGTATAAAGGCCCGGATTTGCTCGGCATAGTTTTTCATGTAGTCGGTAGACGCAATGACGGGGCCGGGGTGTTGCTCAAGCTGCTCCGTGACAAACGGAACACGAGGGGTTTCACTTGGGTGCAGCAAATTCCAGCGTTCAACATCTTGGCCATCACGCGCCAACTCATTGAAGCTTGGGCAACTCCAGACATTCGCAGCAACACCCCAATCCGCTTCAAGCAACCCTTTGGCGGCCATGCTTTCACGCAAAATCGACCCTGAACCCAACAAATTTACACGCGGAGCTTGCTGGACAGCCTTGCTTTCTTCAAGCAAATACATGCCCTTGATGATGTGTTCTTGGGTCCCTTCACGCAGCCCAGGCATGGGGTAGTTCTCATTCAAGAGCGTCAGGTAAAAGTACACATTGTCTTGCTTTTCAACCATGCGCTTGAGGCCATGATGCAAAATAACTGCGACTTCATGGGCAAAGCTGGGGTCATAGCTGATGCAGTTGGGGATGGTGCCTGCCAAGATTTGGCTATGGCCATCTTCGTGTTGCAGGCCTTCGCCGTTCAGGGTGGTGCGGCCAGAGGTTCCGCCCAGCAAGAAACCACGCGCCTGCATATCACCTGCTGCCCAAGCCAAGTCACCAATACGCTGAAAGCCAAACATGGAGTAGTACACATAAAACGGCACCATGATGCGATTGTTGGTGCTGTAAGAGGTGGCTGCCGCGATCCAGCTGCTCATGCCACCGGCTTCATTGATGCCTTCTTGAAGAATTTGGCCGCTTTTATCTTCACGGTAATACATCACCTGGTCTTTGTCGACTGGTGTGTAATTTTGACCGGCGGGGTTATAAATACCAATTTGGCGGAACAAGCCCTCCATTCCGAAAGTGCGCGCTTCATCGACCAAAATCGGCACGGCGCGCGGGCCGAGATCCTTGTCGCGCAAAAGCTGTGTCAGAAAGCGCACATAGGCTTGGGTGGTCGAAATTTCACGGCCTTCACTGGTGGGGTCAAGAACTGCTTTAAACGTGTCCAGGGGCGGCACGGTGAGGGTTTCGTCGGCCTTGGTGCGACGATGCGGCAAATAGCCTCCCAAGGCACGGCGGCGCTCGTGAAGGTAGCGCATTTCAGGGGTATCTTCAGGGGGCCTGTAAAATGGAATACCTTGGTCGATTTGCTCATCAGAGACGGGAATGTTGAAGCGATCCCGGAAACCTTTGATGTCATCGTTCGTGAGTTTTTTGGTTTGGTGCGCGGTGTTCTTGCCTTCACCGCTTTTGCCCATACCAAAGCCCTTGACCGTTTTGACCAGCAACACCGTGGGTTGCCCTTTGTGGTTCACGGCACGGTGATAAGCAGCGTAAACTTTTTGCGGGTCATGCCCGCCACGGTTCAAACGCCAAATGTCATCATCGCTCATTTTGGCCACCATTTCGAGCAGCTTGGGGTGCTTCCCAAAAAAGTGTTTGCGTACAAAAGCGCCGTCGTTGGCTTTCATGGCTTGATAATCGCCATCGACCGTTTCCATCATGACCTTGCGTAAAATTTCATCTTTATCGCGCGCCAGCAAGGGATCCCAAGAGCTGCCCCACAACAACTTGATGACATTCCAGCCCGCACCGCGGAATTCGCCTTCGAGTTCCTGAATGATTTTCCCGTTACCACGCACCGGGCCGTCCAAGCGCTGTAGATTGCAATTGACCACGAAAATCAGGTTATCGAGCTGCTCTCGCGCAGCCAGACTGATGGCACCCAAGGATTCGGGCTCGTCCATCTCGCCATCACCGCAAAACACCCACACCTTGCGGTTTTCAGTATTGGCAAGACCACGGGCATGCAGATACTTCAGGAAACGTGCCTGATAAATTGCCATCAAGGGGCCTAAACCCATGGACACGGTCGGGAACTGCCAAAACTCAGGCATTAGCTTGGGGTGTGGATAGCTTGAAAGCCCTTTGCCATCAACTTCTTGGCGAAAATTCAGCAATTGTTCTTCAGTGATGCGGCCCTCCATGAAGGCGCGCGCATAAATACCCGGCGAAGAATGCCCCTGCACATAAAGCAGATCACCACCGTGAGCACCGCCCTTGTCGGTGTTGTCAGCGTGCCAAAAATGATTGAAACCAGCACCAAAAAGCGTGGCCAATGAGGCAAAACTGGAAATATGCCCACCCAAATCACCCCCATCCGCAGGACTAGGACGGTTGGCTTTCACAACCATGGCCATCGCATTCCAACGCATGTAGGCGCGCAAACGTTCTTCAATTTCAAGATTGCCAGAACAACGCTCTTCCTGGTCGGTCGGGATTGTGTTGACATACGCAGTTTGCGCAGAAAATGGATGATCAACCCCTGCTTGGCGTGCGTGGTCAATCAAACGTTCTAGCAAAAAGTGGGCGCGTTCACCGCCTTCAGCGGCAATCACCCCAGACAGGGCATCTAACCATTCACGGGTTTCTTGTGAATCACTGTCGTTGGCAGCAGCCCCGATGAACGACTCAGGCATGGCGGACATATTGTCTCCTGTGTTGATGTTTTTAAAACGGTTTTGCAGTGTCGCACAAGCTGGACTATTTTTCAAATGGCGCCATTGATTTTCATATTAAGAAAATTTGCGCTCGCATCCGAGCCCACTCTATTGGCTCGGGCGTGACCACTGTGGGCTGTTCTCCAGCACCCTCCAACGTCCCCTTGTTGTGCGCACTCACCCACGCCCTCAGCGTGGTTTGTGAGGGGAGCGAAGGTCTACGGTTTTGATGGGCAAGGTCATGGATCTTCGATAAAGTCCAGTTAAATTGCAATAGTCACAATCAATACTCGAGCCAGGCCAATGTACATCCCCGCACATTTCGCAATCAAGCATTCGCAAGATCTGCATACAATCATTCGGGAACACCCGCTCGGTGCCCTGGTCACGATGGGCCCCGACGGGCTAGACGCCAACCACATTCCGTTTGAGTTTGATGCCGGCTATGGCCTGCTAGGACTGCTCACGGCGCATGTTGCTCGTGCTAATCCAGTCTGGCAGCAGTGCCAAGGTGGCAGGGATGTTTTGGTAATTTTTCGCGGCAACGAGAGCTACATATCGCCTAATTGGTACCCGAGCAAGCACGAAACCCACCGGCAGGTGCCCACCTGGAACTACGAAGTGGTACATGTGCATGGCCGCTTGACCGTGATGGATGAAGAAAAATTTGTCCGCGGCGTAGTAGCCAGACTCACGCGCGAGCACGAGATGACCGAGCCTCGCCCCTGGAAAATGGGTGATTCTCCCCCCGACTACATCGACGGTATGCTGCGTGCCATCGTGGGTATTGAGATCGAGATCAAGGGCATTGAAGGCAAGGCCAAGCTGAGCCAGAACCGGGAGACGCGTGATCGCCTGAATGCTGCCTATACCTTACATGCCAAGGGCCAGGAGAACCTGGGAAGAGCTATGCGTGAAGCACAATGATTTGTTCGTTGGGCTGCCAACCCGTCCTGGTTCAAATCTCCAATCCCATCAAAAAAGGGGCTGAATCTTGTCGCTTATTGAATGCATGATTGGGCTCCGGATTCATGAGTGGGATGTCGTTGGCTCTGTAAAATTCAATGAGGTGAGGCTGCTCTGGATGCTGCGACTGTGCGTAGCATGACGGGGTGGTTTTTGCGACAGATGTCCCAAAAATGCTCTCTGAACATCAACGATTGGTAAGTGCGTTGTGACCAGCAAAGTCAGCCTCTGGCATGGAAGTTCATACGAAAGAACGCTGATAAAAAACTCGGCTTCCACCATCTGTCGTCATTGAAGATACTCAAAAGTTGTCTTGATGCCTCACAATTGACAAACACAATCTTGAATCGATTGCCATGCCCATTTTTTCACCCACCGACGAAGACGCCATGCACCTCGCGCTTGACCAAGCTGATCAGGCGTGGCGGATGGGTGAGGTTCCGGTGGGGGCGGTCATCATGCGGCATGGGAAATTGGTGGCAACCGGTCACAATCAGGCCATCACCAACAGCGACCCCACCGCTCATGCTGAAATCGTCGCTTTGCGTCATGCAGCGGCTCTCCTGTCTAACTATCGTCTGCCTGAATGTGAGATTTATGTGACACTTGAACCCTGTGCCATGTGCGCCATGGCACTGATTCATGCTCGATTCAAAAGGGTGATCTTTGGAGCCCATGATCCGAAAACAGGGGCAGCGGGGTCGGTGCTCAACCTCTTTGAACATGCGCAGCTCAATCACCATACCCAGCTTGTGAGGGGGGTTCTAGAGGCTGATTGTGGCAAGCTCCTGCGCGGTTTTTTTGCTGAACGTCGAGCCGCGTTGAAAGAGCGCCGAAGGAATCTTTTGAATCAGTCAGTCGGCCTCTGAATTTTTCCATCCATCACCATGACATCACTGACACTTTTCAGCCCCAGCGGGGTTCTGCTGTCTGCACAGCCTTTGCAACGTGCGGCCCAGCGCCTGCAAGCCCATGGTTTTACGGTCACGATTGATGAAGCGGCTCGCCTGCGAGAGCAGCGTTTTGCAGGTCATGATGATGCACGCCTGGCGTCGATACACCGGGTGGCTGATGATGCTCCGGGGGTTGCCTTGGCAAGCCGCGGAGGGTATGGCCTGACGCGCCTTCTGGATCGTATCGATTGGCCCCGCATTGAGCGCAGCATTGAGCGAGGCACTCATTGGGTTGGCCACAGTGACATGACTGCATTACAACTGGGCCTGCTTGCTCATGGCAAGGCCCATATCCATACCTGGGCAGGGCCTTTGGCCTGTGGTGATTTTGGCGCAGACACTGTTGATGAAATCACTGAAGCGTGTTTCCTTGAAGCCATGAGTGGTGCCCTTGAAGCCCTTGGCTTTACCGAGGGCGGTCCCCGGCGCAAGAGGGCCGATGCCCCGTCTTTTAATGGCCTGCACGTTTGGGGAACCCTGTGGGGTGGTAATTTGTGTATGGTTTCCAGCCTGCTGGGTACTCCCCACTGGCCTGGCCGACAGATCACAAAAGGTGGCATCCTCTTTCTCGAAGATGTCAATGAACACCCCTATCGGATTGAGCGCACCCTTCTGCAACTGCACCAGGCCGGGGTACTGAACGATCAAAAAGCCATTTTGCTGGGTGATTTCACTGAATATAACAAGTCACCACTGGACAGAGGTTACAACCTCCACTCGGTGATCAGCCACCTTCGCTCTCTCACCCCAACCCCCATCCTGACCGGCCTGCCTTTTGGTCATGGCCCCACCAAAGTCACGTTTCCCATTGGGCGAAAGATTGAGCTTTGCGTCAATCGCCGTGATGTCCTCATGACTTGGGTCGATGAAGGGTGAATATCAAACACCAGCGCCGCGGATGCTGCGCAAGTCCTGTTGCACCCCTGGAGAAAAGCGGTATGTGCAATCGAAAGGCCGGTATCCATCCCATAGCGATTGATCGCCCTGCATTGCTCATTACAATACTGCAATGAACGATCAGCCTACTTTTACCCTCATTCGCCCGGATGACTGGCATCTTCATGTGCGCGATGGTGCCGCCCTTGCTGCTGTGGTTCCTCATACGGCACGCCAGTTTGCCCGTGCGGTGATCATGCCCAATTTACGGCCCCCCGTGACCACAGCAAAGCAAGCGATGGCATATCGAGAGCGTATTTTGCAAGCCATTCCCCTTGAATTTCATGAGCGCGGCTTGAGCTTTGAGCCCCTGATGACGCTTTATTTGACCGACACGCTACCCCCCGATGAAATTCGACGCGCCAAAGAATCAGGCGTAGTGGCCGTCAAACTGTACCCCTCTGGAGCCACCACCCATAGTGACTTAGGCGTCACTGCCATCCATCGGGTGTATCGTACCTTGGAAGCCATTCAAAATGAGGGGCTGCTGTTGTTGATTCACGGTGAGGTCACCGACGCATCGATTGATATTTTTGACCGGGAAGCAGTCTTTATTGACACCCAGTTAGAGCCTTTGCGCCGGGATTTTCCCGGCTTGAAAATAGTCCTTGAACATATAACCACCTCAGATGCAGTGCAGTACGTCCTCTCTGCCCATAATATCGCCGCAACTATTACGCCGCAACATTTACTGTTTAATCGCAATAGTCTCTTTCAGGGCGGTCTT
>JBEIRS010000162.1:0-3978 GCA_040375795.1 Methylibium sp. | reverse complement strand
TGGCTCGGCCGGAAAAATAAACATAGAAGCCTTGCGTATGCGGGGCGAAACTGCCTTTGATCAAAGCAACCCTCTATGGTTTACTGTAGGCCATTCAAGTACTGAACTCAAATCCTTTGTACTCATCAGTCCGGCCATCAAACCCATGCTGGGGAGTGTTCGTAGCGACATCGTCCCGAGGCGAAACACCCCCATCGACAGCGTCAATATCGCTTTTTCCAATATCAATACTGAAAGCAAAACAAGCCTTGAAAACGGCTTGCTGAATAACGCCAGCCACCTACAGACGCAGGCAAAAGTCAATGAGACCCACATTCAGCGGGTTCAATTGAAAACATCTTTCAAAAGATTCCACGCCGCCACTTATACGCAAATTCTCGAAGCTGTTTTTTCTCCAGAGATGCTTTGCGCTTCTGCGTCAGCCCCAGAGGCTCTCGCCAGACAGAGACAAACCATGACCGCCGCGTTGGCCTTGCTGTTGACTCACAACCCTGAATTTTCAATTGATGCTCTTGAGCTTGATATGGATGGACTTTCAGGAAAAATGGCTTATACGTTTGGGTTTGAAGGCATCACCCCAGATGACCTGAAACCCTCGGCGGAGGCCCTTTCCAACACAGCCCTTGCTCATAAATCGTATGCTAACGGTCATATTGAAATTCCCACGGCCTGGCTTGAAAAAATCATGGTTGATAAAGACCCTACACGCCAAGCCCAAGACAAAGCGATGCTTGAAGCGATGCTGACCCAAGCGATTGATGAGGGTTATGTAAAGCGCGAAGGCAAGCTCCTTCGCAGTCAATTCAATATGAAACATGGCGTTTTCAAAGTCAACGACAAAGCCATTGGCCCCTCTTTGGGGCTTTGACAGCGGTCTTTAGTCAAGGCTGACAAACGCCACATCCATTCCCGCCGATGCGGGAATCACCACATCATTGAATTTTTTACAGGGTCGGCTGATGATTTAGATATGGCCCTCAATTGGCGTGAATACCGGTGCACGGCCTCAACCAATACGGCAACGCTTTCAGGTGGGGTATATTGGCTAATGCCATGCCCAAGGTTGAAGATATGGCCGGCACCTCCAGCCGCTGGAAACAGCCCAAAATCTTGCAAAACTCGCTGAACCTCGGCCTCAATTTGAGCCGGCGGGGCAAAGAGCACACTCGGGTCAAGATTGCCCTGAAGAGCAACCCGGTCACCCAAGCGTTCGCGTGCCCGCGCCAAATTGACGGTCCAATCAAGCCCCAAGACCTGGGGGCTTGCATGAGCAGAAAGACCCGAGCCGACCATCAACTCCAGCCACTGCCCACCTCCTTTGGTGAAAACGATCTGCGGTATGGCTTGCCCCTCATGCTCAGCTTTTAATTGGGACAATACGCGCTGAATATAAGCCCAACTAAAGGACTGGAAAGCCCCATCTGCCAGCACCCCACCCCAGCTGTCAAACACCATCACGGCCTGAGCCCCAGCCTCAATCTGGGTATTTAAATACAAGGCCACCGCATCGGCATTCACAGACAGTACCCGATGCAAAAGATCCGGGCGAGAATACAATAAAGACTTGACCCATCGGTAGTCACTTGAGCCGGCACCTTCAACCATATAGCAAGCCAAAGTCCAGGGGCTGCCAGAAAAACCAATCAAAGGCACTCGGCCCCGAAGGGCCTGACGAATGGATGTGACTGCGTCGAACACATAGCGTAGCCGCTCCATGTCAGGCACCTCCAGCGCAGCCACCGCCGCTTCATCACGAATCGGCCGAGCCAAGCGCGGCCCTTCTCCCTGGGTAAAACTCAGGCCCAAGCCCATGGCATCGGGTACCGTGAGAATGTCGCTGAACAAAATAGCAGCATCCAAAGGGTAACGTTCCAGAGGCTGTAAGGTCACCTCGGTGGCCCATTCGGGATGGGTGGCCAAGCCCATGAAACTACCAGCTTTGGCTCGAGTACGACAGTATTCAGGCAAATAACGTCCTGCTTGACGCATCAACCAGACCGGAGTGTAATCGGTCGATTGTCGCCAGCAAGCGCGCAAAAAAATATCATTTTGGAGAGGTGCGAACATCCTTGAATTATCCTGCCCATCACCCTCTCTTGATACCTTTTGATTGACAAAATTTTCTGTGGTTGGCGCCTTGTGCATGGGGCACCTGGTTCCACCTGGTTCCTCTAGGTACTGACGCAGACTGATGCAACCAGACACGAGTCAACCTGTCGGATCAGGCGAAGCATCCAGCAAATGATCACAGCAAGGCGGCTTCATGCCACCTCCAAAAACCTTTCAAAAGGCAGAAAACTCTGATTTTTTTTTGGATTGCGATCAATACGACACAAATCTTCTACCATCCGCACTGATTTCCGGCCACAATGTAGCCTGTGGAGTCATCGAGAATTCTCGAAAACGACACTTTCTTCATCACAAAGCAGTTAACCTTTTGCTCTGTCTGTTTGAATAAATTGATCATGAAATTCGCTGTGTTTGGTAGCCGCGCCGTCGCTTGTACGATTCAGGATGGGTTAACGCTCCGCATGGTTTTTCCCTCTTGAGTTTGGTACAGAATTTTAGAAAGGCGCTCTCTTATGGGCAATAAACTTTACGTCGGCAATCTGTCTTACAGTGTCCGCGACGACAATCTCCAGCAAACTTTTTCCCAGTTTGGTCATGTAACCTCTGCCAAGGTCATGGTAGACCGCGAAACCGGCCGTTCCAAGGGCTTTGGATTTGTGGAAATGGGCTCTGATTCTGAAGCCCAAGCTGCCATCAATGGCTTGCATGGCCAGTCTCTTGAAGGTCGGGCCCTGGTTGTGAATGAGGCTCGCCCCAAAGAAGATCGACCCGGCGGCTTTGGCGGCGGTCGATCGGGTGGTGGCGGTGGCGGTGGTGGCTACGGTGGCGGTGGTGGCTATGGTGGTGGTGGCTACGGCGGTGGCGGTGGTCGTGCTGGCGGCGGTGGTTATGGCGGCGGTGGTGGCGGCCGCTCTGGCGGTTATGGCGGTGGCCGTGGAGGCTCTTACTAAATCATTCCATGCCTTATGGGGCCTCTTGCATCTTCAGCCCACCTTGTTTTTCCATTGACGCTTGATGAACAGCAAGCTTCCTGAGACGCACAAAGTGGCTGTTGCCCAAGGGGCCATCCATTGCCAGGTGCTTAAGGCCTCGCCCTTGAGCACCTGAGCAATCAAGGCGTGATGCCCCAAACCCGGAACCAAGATAGCCCACCCTTGCGGGTTGATGATATTTAATGAAGACAGCAAGGGCAAGCCACTAAATACCATCACAACAATGCTGGCACTGGCTTGAGCTTCCTTGACGCTACGGCAGCGAATCGCAACCCACATCAACAGAGCTGATACGCAGCCCGCCAGCGGCCATAAAATAGCCACTGAAAAAAGCACTTGAGTGGGGCTAAAATGGATCAAGCTGCGCAATACATCTCCTTTGAAAATCCATTGGGCAGGAATAAAACTGGCACAGCTCAATAGCGCAACGCTCCCCGAAACTGTTGATACTGCGGCCCATTTTCCCAAAGCCAAAGCCATGTCTGAAACGGGATTCATCAATAAAGGCTCCAGCGAGCCGCGCTCGCGTTCCCCGGCAGTGGTATCTAGTGCCGCATTTATCGCCCCAGATAAAACCGCCATGATGAATACCCATGGCAAGATCGAACTGATTGCTGCAGCCCGAGAAAAAGCGCTTGCCAAATCATGTTCTTGCCAACGCAGTGGCTCTAAAATGCGCGGCGAAATGCCTCTGAGTGCCAAAGCCAGGGTGGCCCTCTCAGATTGGAAAGCCGCCAATAATTGCCCCCAACGCCCAACGCCAGCTTGTGCCCGCTGATTTGCGCTGTCAGTGATCAACGTCAGTAAGGGGCTTTTCCCTGTATTCAGATCAAGCTCAAAATCAGGAGGAATTTGCAAAACCGGGTCATGAAATTCGCCGCTGCGCAAAAGCAGCTCGACATCTTTGGGGGCTTCT
>JBEIRS010000334.1:0-1576 GCA_040375795.1 Methylibium sp. | reverse complement strand
GTCTGACTTCATGTCCCTTCCTTCCCTTGTCAAAATCATCGATGTCGGGCCCCGTGATGGATTGCAAAACGAAAAGCAACCCGTCCCTGCAGCCATCAAAATCGAGCTGGTGCACCGCTTGCAGGCGGCCGGCTTGAAAGAAATCGAAGTCACCAGTTTTGTCAGCCCCAAATGGGTGCCGCAAATGGCCGACAACGCCGAAGTCATGGCGGGGATCCGACGTCAAGCCGATGTGCTTTATTCAGTCCTCACCCCCAACATGCAGGGTTTTCAGGCGGCGCTGGCCACACATCCCAACGAAATCGTCGTTTTTGGTGCTGCCAGTGAAGCTTTCAGCCAAAAAAACATCAATTGCTCGATTGCCCAAAGCATCGAACGCTTTGCCCCGGTGGTTCAGGCTGCGCTGGCGGCGGGTGTGGCTGTGCGAGGGGCCATGAGCTGCACTGTGGCTTGTCCTTATGAGGGCGATGTGTCTCCTGCGCAGGTGGCGTATTTGGCTGGTCTCATGAAGCAAATCGGCGTGCAGCGCGTAGATGTGGCCGACACCATTGGCGCGGGCACGCCCATCAAGGTTCAAAAGGCCATTGAGGCCACCTTGCAGCACTACGATGTGGCCAATATTTGCGGCCATTTTCACGACACCTATGGGCAGGCGCTGGCCAACACCATGGCTGCACTGAAAGTGGGCGTCTGGAATTACCAGTCGTCGGTGGCGGGCCTCGGTGGCTGCCCTTACGCCAAGGGCGCTACCGGCAATGTGTCCACCGAAGACTTGGTGTACATGCTGCACGGCATGGGCATTGCAACGGGTATAGATCTCGATAAACTCATCGATGCAGGTGTCTTTATCAGCGAAGCGCTCGGCCGCAAACCCAACTCCCGTGTGGCAACCGCCCTGCTCAACAAACGTCAAGGCTGAAGATGTGTGGTTCCGAACTCAAAACCCTGCCTGAAGGCGTGCAGCGTGTCTCGCTCGCGCTGCAAGAAGCCGGGCATCCGCATGCCCCGGTCATGCTCAACGATGCTGCCCGCACGGCTCAAGAAGCCGCCGATGGGCTGGGCGTGCAACTGGGCCAGATCGCCAAGAGCGTGATTTTCAAGCGCAAAGAAGATGGCGCAGCTGTGTTGGTGGTCACCTCGGGCGACCGCCGGGTGGATGAGAAAAAAGTGTCTGCGCTGGTGGGCAACGTCGGTCGTGCCGATGCCGATTTTGTCAAGGCGCAGACCGGTTTCACCATTGGTGGCGTGTCACCCGTGGCCCACTTGAACCCCTCTGTCACCTTGCTTGACCAAGATTTATGGCGATTTGATGTGGTCTGGGCCGCTGCCGGGCATCCGCATGGTGTGTTTCAGTTGCAGCCTGAAGACCTCAAGCGCCTGACAGGTGCGCCGGTGGCCGATGTGGTGCAAGCCCTGCTTGAGGCCAGAATATGAGCGAACATTACTGGAAAAAACTCAGCGAAACCGCGCAGCGGGTACTGGCCCAGCCGGTGCCCCCTGAGCCCAATTCGATACCCTCGCCCTGTGTCTCGCTGTGTTTGATGCACCCGGATGCGGGCTGGTGTGATGGCTGCCT
>JBEIRS010000165.1:0-3938 GCA_040375795.1 Methylibium sp. | reverse complement strand
GGGTGGGCTTTGGTTTGGGTTCGTGTTGCTGTCTTTGAGTGGATGTGGCTACAACACCTTGCAAAGCGCTGATGAACAGGTTCAAGCCAGTTGGTCAGAGGTTTTGAACCAATACCAGCGCCGATCTGATTTGATCCCCAATTTGGTTCGCGTGGTCGAGGGCGAAACGTTATTTGAACGAAATACCTTGATTCAAGTGGTGGAAGCGCGTGCCAAAGCCACCTCAATTCAACTGACCCCCGAATTGATCAATGACCCCCTGGCCTTTGAGCGTTTTCAACAGGCTCAGGGGCAGCTTGCAGCGGCCTTGTCGCGTTTGTGGGCGGTGGCCGAGAGTTACCCTGATCTTAAATCGAACCAGGCATTTCGGGAGTTGCAGGCGCAACTTGAGGGCACTGAAAACCGTATTGCCGTGGCTCGCGAGCGCTACATTCGCTCTGTTCGAGATTACAACATGGCGGTGCGAAAATTTCCGTCAAACCTCACCGCCATGGCTTTGGGTTACCAAGAAAAGCCTCATTTTAGTGTCAGTAATGACAAGGCATTGGCGGTGCCTCCGGAAGTTATTTTCAAGCCCCCCATGGTTCGACCTGGGCCGGCGGCGAGCGCAGCGCAGTGATCGTCAGGCGGCTTGGGGGCCTGATCTGGCTTGGACTGTGGGGCTTGATTTTTTGGGCCTCAGTGCAGGCGCAACCAGCAGTGGTTCAACTTCGTGCCCGGGTCACCGATCTTACGCAAACCTTGAGCTCCCAGGAAAAGTCTCGTATCGAGGAAAAACTGGCGGCATTTGAGGCGCGCAAGGGAAGTCAGCTGCTTGTTTTGATGGTGCCAACGACCAGCCCTGAGGCTATTGATCGTTATGCCTTTCGGGTGGTGGAGCAGTCAAAAATTGGTCGACAGGGTATCAATGATGGGGTTTTGCTGCTGGTAGCTAAAAACGACAGGGCTTTACGGATTGAAGTGGGTTATGGTTTAGAGGGGGTTTTGCCCGACGCAGTCTGCAAACGCATCATCGACGAAATTATCGTGCCCCAGTTTCAAGCCCATGATTATGCGGGAGGTATTGAGGCGGGTTTGGCCAAAATGATGGCCTTGATTGAAGGCGAGCCATTACCTCCTTCTAGGCCTTCAGAACGAAACTCATCAGCACCCTTATGGGAAGGGTTTTTCCCTCAAGTGCTGGTCATGGCCGTCGTGATAGGCTTATTTTTGCGCTTATTTGGAGGACGATGGTTTTCTGCTTTGGCCACGGGATTTTTGATCACTCTTTTGGCTTGGTGGGTCCTGGGGGGCTTGCTTTCAGCGCTCATGGCTGGTCTGCTGGCCATGTTGATTAACCTGGGTTTTGGCTGGCAGGGGGGCCGTGCTTTCGGCAAAAATTTTGACCGGGGCGGAGGCGGGTTTGGCGGAGGCGGTGGGGGCGGGTTTGGCGGAGGTGGGGCTTCTGGGCGTTGGTAAGCATCAACGTCAAGGTGAATTCTGAAAATCAAGACAGACTTGATCGTTCGCAACCCTTTTGATGCAAATTCCTTTCAAGATCAAGGTCTGCGCTCAAAACGCCAGACTAAGCATCATCCTTGGATGGCATTGGGCTCATAACTTTGAAAGGATGCTGATGAAAACTGACGCACAGTTAAGAAACGATGTGATGGATGAACTCGATTGGGAGCCCGCCATTAAATCGACCAATGTAGGCGTAGCGGTCAAAGATGGAATCGTGACACTGACTGGCCATCTGGATACTTATGCTGAAAAGTATGCGATTGAGCGGGTGGTGCAGCGTGTGCAGGGTGTCAAAGCGGTGGCACTGGAACTTGATATCAAACTGGCGCCAGATCATCGACGCAGTGATACTGAAATTGCTGCTGCGATTGAAAATGCTCTTGCCTGGCATGTGCTGATTCCTTCTGATCGTATCCGTGTTTCTGTTGAAAAGGGGTGGGTCACATTGACCGGGGAGCTTGACTGGGCTTATCAGCGCAACGATACCGAGCAAGCTGTCAGGCCCCTGGCGGGTGTGATTGGGGTCAGCAACCGGATTTCGATCAAGCCCAAAACCTCACCATCAAATATTGCCAACCGTATTCGAGATGCTTTGGCCCGACATGCCGAACACAGCGCCAAGCATATTGAGGTCATCGTCAATGGCAATTCGGTCACCTTGCAAGGGAAGGTTGGCTCATGGGCTGAACGCCAAGCCGCACAGGGTGCAGCTTGGTCAGCACCTGGGATTACTGATGTGATTAACAAAATTGAAGTCAGCGCTTAGGCCTACAAAGCCTGTCATGAAATATTTTTTGAACGTGCCACAGGGAGAAATGAAATGAATGAATTGCGCCCATTTGACCCTTTAGCGATCGGTGCCGTTGAAGATGTTTTGCGAAATTTTTTTCGCGCCTGGCCATTTGAAAGCCCTGTTTTAACAAGCGGGCCCAGCATTCGACTGGACATCAGTGAAACTGACAACAATTACATCATCAAATCGGATATTCCGGGGGTCAGGAAGGAAGATGTAGATATTCAAATCGACAACAACCTGGTGACTATTCGGGCCGAGTTGAAAAGCAGTAAAGAAGAAAGCCTCGCCGAAGGGCGCTATATTCGCCGAGAACGTCAGCAGGGGTACGCAACAAGAAGCTTGTCTTTGGCGTTTCCTGTGGATGAATCTCGGGCGAGCGCCAAGTATGAAAATGGAATTCTTGAATTGACATTGCCCAAGCGGGCAGGGTCTTCGGCGCGAAAATTACAAATTCGTTAGGCCAGCGGTACCCAGGGAGTTTTATTTTGACTTTTTGGCCTGTCGCACCCGCGACAGGCTGCGGTTGTTGTCCCCATATCACTCTCGGTGCTTATGCAGGCTGATGCAACAAGACACTCAGTGCCGCTGTGCGTCAGACCGCATTCGATGGTGCCTCAAGCCAGGCTGGACCGAATGCATGATCAATCCGCGATCACTTGAAACCAAAGTGGATAGCAAAAACACAGCGTTTTGACAGTCTGCCGGACTGCCATGTGAGAACATGCTACTTAGTTGCGAGAGGCTTTCCGCCACGCAGAAGCTGAACAGATGGGTCATCGGCAGGAACCGCCACTTCAATTTTGTGACCTGTATTTGTGCCCAGATAGGGTTTCATTGCCGTAACCATGTACGGAATAACCCGCCGAAGATCTCCGGTGGAGCCTGTGCTCACAACATTGGTCTTCCATACTTGACTCATTTTTTTATCTTTGAGATAAATTGCGACGTCATAGGCATCAAGAAACAAAAATCTTGTGAAGGAAGTCGTTGTGCCAATCTGAATGCTTGAGCCGGTGATGCCGTATGTCGGTGCGTAGGTGGTTGTTCGAGCGTAAGTTGCCGTGCCTTTATATGATGACACGATTCCATAAGTGTCTATGGAGGCGACGCCTATTTGCCCCAAAGTCGGCACTGAATAGGAATATTGATAGGTTTGTGGATCACCTAGTGCGTAGGTGAGAAAAATCGCTATCTCAGCGTCGTCGAAAGCACTGGCTTTCACGAACCCTTTTTCAGTCAGAATCTTTTCAATATATCCAGCGAACTCTTGAAACTGAAGATCGCCAGCCTCCACCCCGTTTCCACCGGGAAGAAGGACGTAGCGTTTTTTCGTACTTGCTTCTGTTTGTGCAAGCGAATCAACGTGGCTAAGAAACTGCCCTGGTGGTGGTATGGTGGCGCAGCCTGAAAGCAAGCTAAGACACAGAACCCATATGGCGGTAAAGAAATTTTGTAAACGCATGATGCCTCCCTTGTGCTTACGTTCTCACATGCTTTATACCGTTCCGTCATACCTACGCAAACCTCCTCATTGCTGAGCAAATCCGCCGCTGACTTCCTGCTTCACAGAGGACGGTTTCACGCGTGTCTTCCGACCCGGGCCAGAGCCTTCCTCTCCACAGGCTGCGACCGTGGAACT
>JBEIRS010000355.1:0-1353 GCA_040375795.1 Methylibium sp. | reverse complement strand
GCCGCCCAAGCCCGCCTTGATACGGAACGGCTCAAACGCGAGAAAGAGCTGGATGATTTGGCCGCCCGCCTGAAAACAGCCACAGACAAACTCGAAAAAGATGCTCCCACCCTTTCTGAAGCGGAGCGTGTTCGTCGTCAACGTGATTTGATTGAGCAAGATCGAGAAATACAGCGCAAGCGTCGTGAGGCTCAGGAGTATATGAATCAGCGCCTCAATTAAGAGCAGGCTCAAGTGGCTGAACGTGCCAATAAAGTGATCAAGCAAATTTTTGAAACTGAAAAATTTGACCTCATTTTGCAAGATGCCGTCATGGCTGGCGCTCGAATTGACATCACGGACAAGGTCATCAAGGCGCTCAATGCTTCATCCAAATGAGCCACGCTTTTTTTACCCTTGGCGAAATTGTCACCGAACTCGGGGGAGATTTGATTGGCTCGCCTGAGGTCTCTGTTTTCAAGATTGCAGGCTTGAATCAAGCAGATGAGCAAAGCCTTTCTTTCTTGTCGTCTTCGCGCTATGCCAGTCAGTTGACCACTTGTCGTGCTGCCTGCGTGATTGTATCGCCCCAGTATCGAGAAATTGCGGTTGCGCGCGGGCCAACAATTTTGTGCCCTGATCCTTATCTGTACTTTGCTCGATTAACCCAGTGGTGGTCTCGAAAAACCAGGCCGCCTTCTCCTGTGGGCATTCATCCGAGTGCGATGGTTCATTCTTTGGCTTTGATCGGAGAAGGAGTGTTTATTGGCCCTCTGGCGGTCATTGAGGCGGGTGCTGTTTTAGGTGATGGGGTCTTTGTTGGGGCTCAATCCTACGTTGGCCCCTTGGCTCATCTGGGGGCTCGAACTCGGCTTGCACCCCGCGTGGTCATTCATGAAGGTTGCTCGTTGGGCGCTGATTGCATCGTGCACAGTGGGGCCGTCATCGGGGCCGATGGTTTTGGTTTTGCTTCCAAGCGATCAGAGCAGCAGCCTGGTTGGGAAAAAATCGAGCAACTGGGTTCTGTCCGCATTGGCGACGAGGTTGAAATTGGCGCAAACACCTGCATTGATCGAGGCTCTCTTGGTGATACGGTGATTGAGCAGGGGGTCAAGCTCGATAATCTGATTCAAATTGCTCACAACGTTCGCATTGGTGCATACACGGCGATGGCTGGTTGTGTCGGTATTGCGGGCAGTGCCGAGATTGGCGCGCACTGTACAGTGGGAGGAGGGGCGGTGATATTGGGTCATCTTCAATTGGCCGATCATGTGCACATCTCGGCGGCTTCGGTGGTCACCCGGTCTATTCTCAAGCCGGGTCAATACAGCGGTATTTTTCCCATCGATAACAATCTTTCCTGGGAAAAAAACG
>JBEIRS010000194.1:0-3482 GCA_040375795.1 Methylibium sp. | reverse complement strand
AATTTTGGATCTGGCTGGACTTGGTTGGTCAAAAAACCTGATGGGAGTCTTGATATTGTGAACATGGGGGCCGCAGGCACCCCTTTGCATGCGGGCATTGACAAGGCCCTACTCACGGTGGATGTGTGGGAGCACGCTTACTACATTGATTATCGGAACCTGCGCCAAAAATTCGTCGAGACCTTTTTGAATTCTTTGGTGAATTGGGATTTTGTCGAAGCCAACTTCGGTTGATTTTTCTCTCATATGCCAGCCTTCTGCCCGTCTATTGAGCGCGCAATGCCCGATTTGCACAGTGCGGGGCTGGGCTGGCTGAACCTGGGAATACGGCTTGAACGAACAACGCCGCCCACGATATTGGGGCCAGCATGAAGGCCCCCGGTCCTCCCTTGTTCATGGGGAAAGTGAGTCGCAAAGCTGAGAATGCTGGCGGCTCATGGGCTGAATTCAACGCCGCTCGCGTCATTTGAACTGGCGCATGCGGTGTCTCATCCGATCACCGCAGCACGATGGAGGCCTCTGGCCTGCACACGCACTCAAGAGGGCGTCGGAGCTGCTCGCATGTGAAAGCAGTTTCAAAATGATTCCGACTGAATCTGTTCAAACAATCAGGTCAAACAAAAGGAAGCCGTGATGAATCGTTTTACGATCCGAAAGGTTGCCGTGCTGGGTGCTGGCGTGATGGGCGCCCAGATTGCTGCGCATTTGGTCAATGTGCATGTGCCTGTGATGTTATTTGATCTGCCCGCCAAAGAGGGGCCCAAGAATGACATCGTGGACAAGGCCATTCTTGGTCTCCAAAAAATCAAGCCAGCTCCTTTGGCCCGGCCTGAACTGGCAAGCCTGATTCAAGCTGCCAACTATGACGAGCACCTTGCCTTATTGAGCGAGTGCGATCTGATGATTGAGGCGATTGCCGAACGAATTGACTGGAAGCTCGATCTTTATCGTCGTATTGCACCCCATCTCGCACCTCATGCCATTGCCGCCAGCAACACCTCGGGCCTGAGTATCACCGAGCTGGCTGCGGTTTTACCAGAAAGCCTCCGGCACCGTTTTTGTGGAGTGCATTTTTTTAATCCACCACGCTACATGAGCTTGGTTGAGCTGATTCCCACCCCCTCGACAGACTCCGAGGTGCTGGATCAGCTGGAAGCCTTTGTCACCACGTCGCTCGGTAAATCCGTGGTACGGGCCAAAGACACCCCGAACTTTATCGCCAATCGGGTGGGCATTGCAGGCATGTTGTCAGCCATTCACCAAGCCGAAAAATTCGGGCTAAGCCACGACGTGGTCGATGATCTGACCGGCAAAAAATTGGGCCGGGCCAGCTCAGCCACTTTTCGCACCGCTGACATCGTTGGCTTGGACACCATGCTGCATGTGATCAAGACACTGCAAGACAAGCTCGGGCCGCATCAAGCAAATGATCCGTTTTATTCCATTTATGCCACGCCTGCAATCATGACCCAATTGATCCAGGCCGGGGCACGTGGTCAAAAATCTGGAGCGGGTTACTATAAAAAAGTGGGGCCTGACATTCTTCAGTTTGATGCAGCCAGCGGCGCTTATATTGCCGGAGGCGGCAAGGCTGACGACATCATTGGGCGCATTCTGAAAAAGCCTGCCCCAGAGCGCCTGAAGTTGCTGCATGAATCAAGCCATCCCCAAGCTCAATTTTTGTGGGCACTGCTGCGCGATGGTTTTCATTACTGCGCTGTGCATCTGGCTGAAGTGGCTGTTTGCGCCCGTGACATTGATTTAGCGATGCGATGGGGTTTTGGCAATGCCCAGGGGCCCTTTGAGTTGTGGCAAGAAGCGGGCTGGCTTGAGGTGGCTCAATGGGTTCAAAATGACATCAATGCAGGCAAGGCTCTTTGTATGGCACCCTTGCCTGATTGGGTTTTTCAGGCACCGGTTGCCGAGCGCGGCGTACACACGCCAGAGGGGTCCTGGAGTGCCTCTGGGAGGTGTTATGTGCCTAAAAATTCTTTGCCTGTTTACTGCCGTCAAATTTTCCCTGAAACTGTTTTTGGCAGCGGCGCGACCCCGGCGCTGAAGGCCGGCACAGAGGTTTTCAAAAACGATGAAATTCGGGTTTGGTCAGAAGATGGTGAGGTGCTGATTGCCAGTATCACGGCCAAGCTGCATCTCATCAGCCCCCAAGTCACTGACAGCCTTATACGCGCCATTGATCTCGCGGAGAAAGCCTATAAAGGCTTGGTGCTTTGGTCTCCTGATGATGTTTTTTCAGCGGGGGCCAATCTTGAAGCACTGATGCCAGTTTTTATGCGAAGCGGTGTGGCAGGCGTAGAGCCTGAAGAAAAGAAACTCCAAGAGTTGATGCTCAAAATTCGCTACGCAGCAGTGCCTGTCGTGGCCGCTGTGCGTGGGCTGGCCCTGGGGGGGGGCTGCGAGCTGGCCCTGCATTGTGCCAAACGTGTTGCGGCGATGGAGAGCTATATTGGCTTTGTCGAAATCGGCGTTGGCCTGCTTCCTGGGGCAGGAGGGTTGACCTTCCTGGCTCGGCGCGCCGCAGAGCAAGCTCCTGCGGTTTCAGATATTTTGACGGTTCTGAAAAACTTTTTGAGCCAGGTGGCCACCGCCACAGTGAGCACCAGCGCCATCGACAGCCAGCGTCTTGGTTATCTTCAAGACGCTGACATCATTGTTCCACACAAAGATGAATTGCTTTTTGTGGCCACACTCCAAGCCAAAACTCTTTTTGACAGTGGCTACCGTCCGCCCTTGAACCGCCCCTTTCCGGTGGCGGGTCGCAGTGCCTTGGCCACCCTTCAAGCGCAACTTGTGAATATGCGTGATGGCCAGCAAATCAGCGACCATGATTTTCATATTGCTTCCCTGATCGCTGAGGTGCTTTGTGGTGGGAATGTGGACCCTGGCTCCATGGTGACAGAAAGCTATCTGATGGCACTTGAGCGCCGGCATTTTTGTGCTTTGCTGTCTCATCCCAAAACCCAAGAGCGCATCATGACGATGTTGCAAACTGGGAAGCCTGTCCGTCACTGACCTTGACCAAGACGGGGCAGCGCGCGGATTGGCCACGCCGCGCGCGGGGATGCCTGGCTGTTCAAATGCAGCAAGACTGATGCAATCAAACACTGGTAGCGGGTATACTGGCCAATAAACTCAATCGCTTCCCGTCGTTTGTTGGCCCTGGTGTGGCTTGATCATCCCGAAGGTGAGTCTGGATTTTGCGACTCGCGCGCAAGGACAAGGCAGGGCTGGAAACAATCACTTTCCACCGTCATGCTGGGCGCAGTCGCCGCATCCAAAGAATCATCAAGGGAGAGCTCAGCCTAAAAAATCAATTTTTTTGTATACCGCTTGGCGTCGTGATCAGCCTCACCTGCTTGCGAACCATGTCTCTGCTTTTTTCAGCATGGTGGTTATGAGCAAAGCACGTTGGGCCTGCAAAATGTCGAAGCAGTTGGTTGAAAACGTTGTTTTGGGATAGTCTT
>JBEIRS010000280.1:0-2170 GCA_040375795.1 Methylibium sp. | reverse complement strand
GAGCAAGGCAAACCTTTGGCTGAGGCCACTACCGAGGTCGGCTATGCCGCCTCTTTTATAGAGTGGTTTGGTGAAGAGGCCCGGCGCGTTTATGGGGAAAGCATCCCCTCTCCTCAACGAGGGCGCAGGCTGTGGGTTTTGAAAGAACCCGTGGGGGTTTGTGCAGCCATCACACCCTGGAATTTTCCTTTGGCGATGATCAGCCGCAAAGTCGGCCCTGCATTGGCCACAGGCTGTGCCATCCTGGTTAAGCCTGCCCTGGAAACCCCTTTTTCTGCATTTGCTTTTGCCAATTTGGCCGAACAAGCTGGGGTGCCACCTGGCTTGCTTTCAGTACTGACGGGTGAAGCCTCGGTGATCGGTGCTGAATTCACCGCCAACCCTTTGGTTCGCAAGCTCAGCTTCACGGGGTCGACCCCGATCGGCAAATTATTGATGCGCCAATCTGCGAATACTGTCAAACGGCTTTCTCTGGAGCTGGGTGGACATGCCCCTTTTATGGTGTTTGATGATGCCAACCTTGACGCTGCCGTTTTAGGCGCCATGGCTGCAAAATATCGTAACAGCGGGCAGACTTGCGTTTGCGCCAATCGAATCTATGTTCAGCGTGGCATTTATGAGGCATTTTGTACACGTTTCACGCAAGCGACCCAGCAACTTAACGTCGGCAATGGCCTAGATCCTGATGTCACCCAAGGCCCACTGATTCATCAAGGTGCCGTGGCCAAGGTTGAATCCCATGTTGCCGACGCCCTGGCACAAGGAGCGCAATTGCTCACTGGCGGGCACCGACACTCCTTGGGAGGGAATTTTTATGAACCCACAGTGCTTGCCCATGTGACCCACACCATGAAAATTGCCCACGAGGAAACCTTTGGCCCCGTGGCAGCCCTCTTGGCCTTTGACACCGAAGCCGAGGTGCTGGCTGCCGCCAACAATAGCCCCTACGGCCTGGCAGCCTATGTCTTCACCCGTGATATTGGCCGGGTATCACGCATGAGTGAACAATTGGCCTATGGAATGGTTGCCATCAACAGCGGGGTTCTTTCGACAGCTGAAGCGCCCTTTGGTGGCCTCAAAGAATCAGGCTTTGGGCGTGAAGGTTCAAAATATGGCATGGAAGAGTATCTTGACATCAAGTATGTGTGCCTTGCAGGCTTGGATGATTGAACAAATTCATTCATTGCTTCAAAAAAACTTAGATTTTCCTTACCCATCATCCATTCGCTCTTGACACAAAAACAATCCCAGCACGTCATTGAGAAAATCAAAGCCACGCTTGGTAGGGTGAATTCGATCACCATCAACGGCCAGCCAATCACGTTGAAAAGCCGTAGTGATCCTCGCTTCAACGACAGACCATGGCAGGCCCGTGCGCTCAGAAAACATAGAGCGCGCAAAGCCTTCTTGAAGCCGCAAGGCATTCATCATAAATTCAAAGGGCAGATCAGCCCGTGCCACGTCAAGGTCTTGAGAAACCGCATCACCAGCACGGGCCTGCATCATATAGGCCTGTGGATCGCGGTAGCGTACTTGCCGAATGATCCGACCTGGGTAGCTCAATTTGCTGTGAGCCCCTGCCCCGATACCCAGGTAATCACCAAATTTCCAATAATTCAAATTGTGAAGGCATCGGTGACTGCGGCGTGCAAACGCAGACACTTCGTAGCGAGCCAATAAGCTCTCAGATGTATTGTGGACGATAAGATCCAGCATGTCTGCAGCCAGATCATCGTCAGGTAATTGGGGCGGGTTTTTGGCAAAAACAGTATTGGGCTCAAGCGTCAGGTGGTAAATTGACAAATGAGGCGGGTTCAAGGCCAACGCCTGAGCCAAATCTTCATCCAGGTCTTTCAAGGTTTGCCCAGGCAGGGCATACATCAAATCGATATTAAAAGTCTCGAAGAACTCGGCGGCTTCATGAACAGCAGCCCGGGCCTGAACAGCATCATGTGATCTTCCCAGGGCAGCCAAGTGACGGTCATTGAAGCTTTGCACTCCCACAGAAAGACGATTCACCCCAGCCTGCCGAAATGCCTTGAATCGTTCTCGTTCAAAAGTTGCGGGGTTGGCTTCAAGCGTGATTTCACAATCAGGTTCAAGCGGCAAAACCGAGCGCACATGCCCTAGTAAACGGTCAATACGGTCGGGCTCAAACAAGCTCGGGGTT
>JBEIRS010000374.1:0-1094 GCA_040375795.1 Methylibium sp. | reverse complement strand
GCCAAGCACCTCTGCTGCCTCTCCAATGCCAACGTATCTATCCATATTGATTAGTTTAAAAAAGTTGTGGATAGATTTCAATTAAACTGTTTAAGCCCTGAATATCAGCCACTTGAATGGAAATCAAACCATGGCGCCCACAAGGGCCGCCTACACAATGACCACTTCGGGGAGCATACGAGGCCCCATGAAGTGAACAAAGAATAAACTCTTGGCTGGAATCCCAAAATTCACCCGGCTGCCAGTCTAGTTCGGCCGGCCTGTGTGCGCAACGATTCAAATAGGCCACCACCTCACCTTCCAACCTCAAAGCAAAAACTGACTGTTTTGCTTGACCATAGTAAACTTCAAAAATCCATGCCTTGCCACGATCCAGAAGATCCTCAGAGGCACACAGTTTGACAGGCCCAAGCTCAGGGGCAAGGATCTGTTTAGGCATATTGCAATAGCCAAGCATGAAGCTCAGGCATAGAATGTGCGACACAAAGCGGTGAATAAACGGCAAACTCTTGGTGGTGGTGCGCTCCATAAGCCACTCCCACGCTGGCGGTGCCGGCATTTACCGCCATTTGCAAGTCATGAGTAGTGTCGCCAATCATCAGAGTGCGGTCAGGTTGAAGACCAAGTTCGTATATCAGTTCATTCAGCATTTGGGGGTCTGGCTTGGAGGCTGTTTCATCAGCGGTTCGGGTTGCATCAAACACCCCCTGCAAAGCCACATTTTTCAAAGCCTCATTCAAACCCTGTCGTGATTTTCCAGTGGCCACGGCCAAACAATAATGACGCTCTTTGAGTTGAGTCAATAGGGTTAAAGCCCCCTCAAAGAGAGACAACTCATGTTGCTGTCGAACATAATGCTCACGATAACGAGCTGACAACTCTGCTTGACGACTCAGGGGCAGATCGGGAGCTACATGAGCCAAAGCCTGGCCAAGTCCCAAACCAATCACATAACGGGCATCATTATCACTTGGCACGTTGATACCCAGATCCAGGCAGGCTGCCTGAATGCTGCGAGTGATCAACATGGTGGAATCAAACAAGGTTCCATCCCAGTCAAAAACGATCAAATCAACTTGGCGGCGGCATTGAAT
>JBEIRS010000138.1:0-4415 GCA_040375795.1 Methylibium sp. | reverse complement strand
GAGATGATTTTGAAAATAAGACCACTTGCTGCCAGCCTATGATGGGGCTGAAGATGGCCATCGGCGCAGCAAACTCGGCAAAGCGCAGGAAGGTTAAATTCCACTTGGCCTCAATGCTGTCCATGCTGTTTTTGCAGGACAACAGCTCTCAGTGTGAAATGTTTAACGCTGTTGTGCAAGCCCCTCGGATCATTTTGGAAGCAAAATGGCAATACCTCTCAGCAGAGGCGCCGGGCTTCTCTGTGGATTGGTTTGAATCCTGTTGGCTGGCTAAGAGTGGTTGCTCATGCGCAGAAATGTCCATAAGGCTTGAGCAGCAGGTTTGGTATAGCGTGATAATTCGGTGCGTTCTCGGTAAATACGGATTTCCATTTCAAGTTCAAAACAACCCTGAGTTGCCGCAGGCACAAGCTGGCCTGTTTTAATCTCTTTGCTGACTGAACTGCCCGGCAAAAAAGCCAGCCCATGTCCTTCGAGCGCCATGGCTTTGAGGCCTTCTGCCATATCTGTTTCATACAATAAATCGAGATTGACCGTGACGGGAGCTTGCTTCACGATCAAATTGACCAAACGACCAAGATACGCCCCACTGGCATACGCAAGATAGGGAATTTTTCCCCGTTGATGAGGAGTGAGAGAAAACATCGGTAGGCCATCTGAGTCGGCTTTTGCATAGGCAGCCAGACTTTCATGGCCAAGGGTGAGCATTTCGTAGCGGTCGGGGTTGAGTTGCAAGGGTTGCGAGGGGTGATGATAGGCCATCAGCAGGTCGCAATTGGCTTCTGTCAATCGCAATACGGCATCATGAACATTGAGCGTAATCAGCCGGCTTTTTACTATCCCAAAAGTTCGTCGTAACCCCATTAACCAATGCGGGAAAAATGTGAACGCCAAAGAATGGGGAACGGCAAATGCAATCAGGTCTTGTCCAGAGACCTGGTGGGCGCGCATCATGTTGCGAGTGAGTTGCAGGGATCCCAATACCTCAAGAGCCTGGGCCAAAAATGTTTCCCCGGCTGGAGTCAAGCGGGTGGGGTAGGAGGATCGATCGACCAGATCCATCCCTGCCCAGGCTTCGAGAGCCTGGATACGACGCGAGAATGCCGGCTGCGTGACGTGTCGCAGCTGCGCTGAACGGGAGAAGCTGCGCGTCTCAGCCAGGCTGACAAAATCTTCAAGCCATTTGGTTTCCATCAGAGGGATCTCGTAAGGTTTCGGAATTGCTTTGCTGCATCTGCCACATGTCAGCATAACGCCCACCAAGGGCCAATAGCTCAGCATGTGTACCACGCTCGATGATTTGCCCAGCATCCATGACTAAAATTTGGTGGGCATCCACAATGGTGGATAACCGATGTGCAATGACCAGGGTTGTTTTGTTGGTGGCCACACTTTGCAATTCAGCTTGAATGGCGCGTTCGTTGGCTGAATCAAGGGCGGAAGTGGCTTCATCGAAAATCAAAATAGGGGGGTTTTTGAGTAAGGTACGTGCAATTGCTACACGCTGCTTTTCACCCCCTGAAAGTTTCAGGCCACGTTCACCGACCAGGGTCTGATAGGCTTGAGGCATTGAGGCAATAAAGGCGTGAATGTGCGCCGACTGTGCAGCAGCCTCGATTTCAACCATGCTTGCTTGGGGCCGGCCATAGGCAATGTTGTAAGCAATGGTGTCGTTGAATAAAACCGTATCTTGTGGAACGATACCGAGAGATTGGCGTAAGCTTCGTTGGGTGACGGCACGAATTTCCTGGCCATCAATTCGGATGTCGCCACCATTCACGTCGTAAAAACGAAAGAGCAGGCGAGCCAGGGTGCTTTTGCCTGAACCCGAGGGGCCGACCACCGCCACAATTTTACCAGGCGGGATTTCAAAGCTGATTCGATGGAGAATTTCACGATCAGGGTCGTAGCGGAAACAAACATCACTGAATTGAACGTGCCCACCCTTGATTTTAAGGGGCACAGCATCTGGGGCATCAGCAACCTCGCGATGCTCTGAGAGCAAACCAAACATTTTTTCAAGATCAATCATGGATTGCTTGATTTCCCGGTAAATGACACCAAGAAAATTGAGCGGAATATAGAGCTGGATCATCAGGGCGTTCACCAGCACCAAGTCACCCAACGTCATGGTGCCTGCGCTCACCCCCAAGGTTGCCCGCCACATGAGTAAGGTCACGGCCACAGCAATAATGCTGCTTTGCCCCAGGTTCAACACCGACAATGAGGTTTGTGAGCGAACAGCGGCCGATTCGTATCGGCGTAGATTGTCGTCATAGCGTGAGTGCTCAAATTGCTCGTTGGAAAAATACTTGACCGTTTCATAGTTTAATAAAGCATCAACAGCCTTGGTGCTGGCTCGAGATTCTTGTTCGTTCATGGTACGTCGAAATCCTGTACGCCATTCGGTGATCATGACAGTAAAGGCGATGTAAGCCACCAAAGCACCAAGGGTGATTGCGACAAACCAGGTATCCATTTGTGTGGCCAATAAAACCAGCACCAGCGCCATTTCGATCAGGGTGGGAATAATGTTATAAACGATGTAGCTGAGCAAAGACTGAATGGCTCGTGAGCCGCGCTCTATATCGCGCGAGACACCCCCAGTTTGTCGCGACAAATGAAAGCTCAGGCTCAATGAAAACAGGTGCTGAAATACCTCCAGCGAGACTTGGCGGGCGATGCGGGCCACGACAGGGTAAAAAACAAATTCTCGTAATTCCGTAAAAAGTGTGGTTGATAAACGCAGTGCACCATACGCCAACAACCAAGCTACTGGAATGACAAGTAAAGTCGGTGGGCCTGAGGCGGGTATGTCAAGTTCATCGACAATGTGTTTTAAAGCCCAAGGTACGCCGACATTTGCAAGTTTCGCTGCAATCAGGCAAGACAAAGCCATGAGAACTCGCCCGCGCCAACGCCACAAGTAAGGTGCCAAACGAGCCCACGTCGAAACCAGCGTGGCCTTGGCCAGTGCGGATGTGGGCGGCGAAGAGAAAAAGGTTCGTAGAAGCGCACGCATTATGAAAAAATAAAAAGCTACTTGAATGAGAAAGGTTGCTCAATATGCCTGAAATTGTGAAAGCAAAAGAAAACATATCCTCCATGGGAGAGCGTCAATTGGTGATGCGCGTGATACCCATGCCTGCGGACTCGAATGCTTATGGTGATATTTTTGGGGGCTGGATCATGGCCCAGGTGGATTTGGCCGGCTCCGTACTGCCCACCCGTATTTCTAGAGGGCGCGTAGCGACTGTGGCGGTCAATGAGTTTGTTTTCAAGGAGCCGGTTGCTGTGGGCGAATTGCTGAGTTTTTATGCACGGGTGGAGCGTATTGGCACCACTTCAATGATGATTCATGTGGAGGTTTTTTCAGAGCGGAACCCGGCCAACCCGCAGATGGTCAAAGTCACTGAAGCCCGCTTGACATTTGTGGCCATCGGGGCCGATGGCAAGCCTCGGCCCATTCCACGAGATGGCGAGCCTTTGCCTGCCCTGAGGGATTGATCATACTCTTTCGAAAATACCGGCAGCGCCTTGACCTGTGCCGACGCATAAAGTGACCATACCATATTGCAGGCGATGCCGTTGTAAGGCATGAACCAGTGTGGTGACACGAATGGCTCCTGAGGCTCCCAAGGGGTGGCCTAAGGCAATGGCTCCGCCCAATGGGTTGACCTTGCTGCGGTCGAGATCAAGGCTCGACAATACCGCAAGCGATTGGGCTGCAAAGGCCTCATTCAGCTCAATCCAATCAAGCTGAGCAGTATGCAAGCCTGCCAGCCGCAGGGCCGCTGGAACCGCTTCGACCGGCCCAATCCCCATAATTTCGGGTCGAACGCCCCGATTGGCAAAACTCACAAAGCGGGCCAGTGGTTTGAGGTTGAATTGTTTGATGGCATTTTCACTGGCAAGAATGAGGGCGCTCGCTGCATCGCTGGTTTGTGAACTATTGCCCGCGGTCACGCTTCCCATGTTGCTTGCTTGGCCTGTGGGGCCTTTGGGGTTGGCAAAAGCCGGTTTGAGCTTGGCCAAGCTTTCTAGGCTGGTGTCGGCCCTGGGACCTTCATCAAGATGAATCACGCTGGAGCGGCTGGCTGGGGTTTGGGTGGTGAGATCCGGGAATCGGTCAATCACTTCCACGGGGGTGATTTCGTGCTTAAATTCCCCGGACTGTTGGGCTTTGATCGCCTTCATGTGGGATTGGTACGCAAATTCATCTTGATCTTCCCGGGAGATTTTCCACTGTTGGGCTACTTTTTCGGCGGTGAGCCCCATCCCATAGGCGATGCCGAGGTTGTCATTTTGGCTGAGAACCAAGGGGTTGAAGGAGGGACGCGCCCCCCCCATGGGTACCCGGCTCATCGATTCAGCGCCGCCGGCAATCATGACTTCTGCCTCGCCAACCCGGATTC
>JBEIRS010000075.1:0-6375 GCA_040375795.1 Methylibium sp. | reverse complement strand
GTGTGCTTCACGACCGCGACGTGAATGCGGCGGTGAATCTCAAGAACATGGCCGTGAGTTCCACGGTCGCAGCCTGTGGAGAGGAAGGCTCTGGCCCGAGTCGGAAGACCCGCGTGAAACCGTCCTCTGCGAAGCAGGAAGTCAGCGGCGGATTTGCTCAGCAATGAGGAGGTTTGCGTAGGTATGACGGAACGGTATATCTGTCTATATTATTGCGACATGCTGGCAACCCCAGATTTTTCTTTCTTCCAACCAAAAAAAGCCCTGATTTCCTCCCGGCGGGCGAGGGTATCCGCTTCACCCAAGCCAATCAACTCCTGGGTAAATGGGGCCTCAAAAAGCAGGTAGCTTGCCAAAGCCGCACCACGCGCTTCATGACCCTGCCCCGAAACTCCAACCCCTCCCAGCAAGGCCCTGATGGTGCGCGGCAAACTGAGCAAATGCCGAGCGGCAATATCATCCAGGCGCATCGATGGGGCAATCACAAGAATATCAATCGGCCTGAGACTGGTCTGGTTGAGAGCTTCTTTGGGTAAAAGGGACAAAGTTTTATTGATTCTTTGCAAGCGTTCGATATCCACAGCCAAAGTATCTAAAAAAATACTCGACATGGCATGACCAGCAATTTGGGCCAAGCTTGGGTACTCTTTACTTCCAGCGCGTCCTTCAGGGGTGGATGGGGGCTCGTGCATACGCCCCGCTCCGATCACCAAAATACGCTGTGCGCCCAGGTGAACAGCAGGTGAAATCGGGGCAGACTGGCGCATTGAACCGTCACCAAAATATTCTGAACGAGACCCCACCGAAAGGGAAATCGCTGGAAACACAAATGGAATCGCGGCCGAAGCCATCAGATGTTCAATGGTGATGCGGTTTTTGATGGCCACCCGCTGAGATCGAGACCATGGCAGCACATCCGAGGCGGCCTCGTAAAACGTCACATGGAAACCCGAACCATAGCTCGACGCAGAAATGGCCAGTGCGTTCAAATGCCCCTGCTCCATGACCTCTGACAGGCGGCCAAGAGGAATCATCTTATCTAGAAAATCACGCAAAGGTGCATTATCTAATAAGGATCGGGGGGCCACCCGACGCCAGCGAGAGATCATCCATCCGACCGACATCATTGTCAGCCAACTGGCCCCCGTTCGTAAAATCCCGATCGAGTCAGAGCGGTAGATTTGTTCAGTGTGCAAATGTTTCCAGCGCTTCACAAGGCCCGCAACCGCCAGATCAAAATCATCGGCTCGACATGCCAGCCAACTTGCATTAATAGCCCCTGCAGAGGTTCCCGAAATCACTTGGAAAGGGCTTGGACCTCGGCCTTGATATTCTCTGCGTAAGCAAGAAATAGCCTTCAGAACCCCCACTTGATAAGCAGCGCGCGCGCCCCCCCCGGTCAAAATCAAGCCAGTGTGAATCGAAGGGGCCGACATACTCAATGGCGTCGTGTCAATCAACATCCCCCCTGAGACCGCCACTCGGCCATCCAGCCATGCCAACGCTCCCGGGCTGATTGCAAATGTTTTTCTTTGACGTGGCCATAACCGCGAATTTCTTCGGGAAGGCGCGCAATTTGAATCGCCATGGGTAACCGTTCGGCCGACAGGCCGGGGAGCAATTCATCCAGGGAGGCGCGGTAAGATTTGATTAAAGCGCGCTCGCTGCGCCGCTCCCGTGTGAAGCCAAAAATATCCAGTGGCGTGCCTCTCAGTATTTTTCCACGGGCGAGCCAAGGCAAGGCTTTGCGAATCCAGGGGCCGTAGGCACGTTTGAGCGGCCGGCCCTCGCTGTCTTTTTTGGCAAACAAAGGAGGGGCAAAATGATGAATAATTTTGTAATTGCCCTCAAACTGATCGGCAATTTTTGCAACAAATTCAGGACTGGAGTGCAGGCGCGCCACTTCATATTCATCTTTATAGGCCATGAGCTTGAACAAATAGCGTGCCACCGTTTCGGTCAGGGCCAAACGCCCAGATTCAAGGTTCAGAGAAGTTTCAGCAGATCTGACTTTATTCACAAAAGTGGCATAACGCTTGGCATAACGAGAACTTTGGTAGTGGGTCAAAAACTCGACACGGCGTTGAATTATTTCATCCAGTGATTCCGATTTCTTGAAGTGAATCACTTGGATGGCAGGCTTGATCAGGGTTTCAATTTTTTTCAGGTCATGCGCGGCATGGCGCCCCCACTCAAAGGCAGCATGATTGCGTTCAATTTGCACCCCATTGAGTTCTATTGCACGCCGCAAAGCGTCACGCCCAAGCGGAATCAGCCCCCATTGCCAGGCAGCACCGAGCAGCAAAGGGTTCGTAAAAATCGAGTCACCCAGCAAACCCACGGCCAAAGATTCAGCATTCAATTCGTACAAAGCATGGTCACCGACGGCCGCCAGCAGAGCCTGATGACAGGCTTCTGCAGGAAACTGCCAATCAGCGTCTTGAACAAAAGCGGCAGTGGGTGCGGTATGGGTGTTCAAAACCACATGTGATCGCCCTTGCAGCAAGGTGGCGAGTGTGGCAGGGTGGGCCGTCACGATGGGATCACAACCAAGGATGAGATCAGCCTCCGCGGTAGCCACTTTGGTCGTGCGGATGGCAGTATGGTCGTTGGCAATCTGGATGTGGCTCCAGGTGGCGCCCCCCTTTTGTGCCAAACCAGCCGCATCTTGAGTCATGACGCCCTTGCCTTCAAGATGGGCCGCCATGCCCAGCAATTGGCCGATGGTGATCACCCCGGTACCACCCACCCCAGCGACCACGATCCCCCAAGGCCCCGTGGTGTCGGGCAGGACTGGTTCTGGCAACATAGGAAGATCCTCAAGGGAAGGGCCAGTGTGGCCCTTGGAGACCTTCTTGACTTCCCCTCCTTCAATGGTGACAAAGCTCGGACAAAAACCTTTCACACAAGAAAAATCTTTATTACAGCTGTGTTGATTGATTTTCCTTTTACGCCCAAATTCAGTTTCCAGGGGTTCAACGCTCAAACAATGACTGGCGGTAGAGCAGTCTCCACAGCCCTCACAAACCTGCTCATTGATCATGACATGCTTGGCTGGATCAGGCAGGCTGCCACGTTTTCGGCGGCGACGTTTTTCAGTGGCACAAATTTGATCGTAAATTAAAACCGTACAACCCTTGATTTTTCTGAGTTCTTTTTGAATCAGATCCAGAAGATCGCGATGATGGACGGTCACCCCCGGAGCCAAGCCCACGGCTGGATCCTGCATGTCGGCATTGTCATATTTTTCAGGATCATCCGTGACAATCACGATATGACGAACACCTTCGGCTTGTAATTCCCGCGTGATGGCAGGCACGCTCAAACCACCCTCGACAGCTTGGCCGCCGGTCATGGCCACGGCATCGTTGTAAAGAATTTTGTAGGTGATATTGACCTTGGCTGTGATGCTTTGGCGAATGGCCAGCAGGCCGGAGTGGTAATAAGTACCGTCACCAAGATTGGTGAAAATATGTTGATCTGTGGTGAATGGAGCCTGGCCGACCCAGGTCACGCCTTCGCCCCCCATTTGGGTGAACGTACTCGTTTGGCGATCCATCCAGAGTACCATGTAATGGCAGCCAATTCCCCCGCTGGCACGTGAACCCTCGGGCACCTGGGTCGAGGTGTTGTGCGGGCAGCCACTGCAAAACCAGGGCACGCGCTCACCTGTGGTATGCCCTTGGGTATTTAAAACCTCCAGGCTACGTTCTTTGGCTTCAATGATTGCCACGCGGTCGGCCATACGCTGGCGCGTGTCTTCATCGACACCCAGTTGATTGAGGCGCTTGGCAATCGCCTTGGCAATGATGGCCGGATTCAAGTCTGCCTGAGCTCGGAGCAGCCAATTTTCACTTGGGTTGGGTCGCGACCACTCACCCCCCGTGAGATCCCCTTCAGGTTCATCAAACTTGCCTAATACATGAGGTCGAACATCAGGACGCCAGTTATACAGCTCTTCCTTGATTTGATATTCAATCACCTGGCGTTTTTCCTCGACCACGAGAATCTCCTCCAGGCCAAGGGCAAAATCACGGGTAATACTGGCCTCCAGGGGCCAAACCACATTCACTTTGTGCAATCGAATCCCTAACCGCCGGCAGGATTCATCATCCAAGCCCAGGTTATGCAAGGCTTGCCGCGTGTCGTTATAGGCTTTGCCACTGGCAATAATCCCAAATCGATCATGGGGGCCGGCGATCACGTTATGATTGAGCCGGTTGGCTCTGACATAGGCCAAAGCAGCATACCATTTATAATCCATCAACCGGGCTTCTTGATCCAAAGGCGCGTCGGGCCACCGAATATGCAGCCCCCCGGGGGGCATTGAAAAGTCCTCAGGCCAGACAATATTCACCCGGTCAGGGTCCACTGAAACACTGCTGGCTGATTCCACAATTTCCTGGATTGTTTTCATGCCCGCCCACACACCTGCAAAGCGGCTCATGGCAAAAGCATGCAGGCCCATATCCAAAATATCTTGCACGCTGCTGGGGAAAAACACTGGCAAACCGCAAGCTTTGAAAATATGGTCACTTTGATGGGCGGCTGTACTGCTTTTGGCAATATGGTCATCACCTGCAATTGCAATCACCCCACCATGCTTTGCTGTGCCAGCCATATTGGCATGTTTGAAAACATCAGAACAGCGGTCAGCTCCTGGGCCTTTGCCATACCAGATACCAAAAACACCATCAAACTTTTTGGATGATGCAAACAAGTCAAGTTGTTGTGTGCCCCAAACAGCCGTGGCCCCCAATTCTTCATTGACACCCGGTTGAAACACAATGTTTTGTGCAGCCAAATGTTTTTTCGCTGACCACAGCGCCTGGTCATAGGTGCCCAAAGGTGAACCGCGATAACCACTGATAAAACCGGCTGTATTCAAGCCAGCCAGGGCATCACGTTGACGTTGCAGCATGGGCAGTCGCACCAAGGCATGCACGCCGCTCATAAAAGCATGGCCGCGCTCCAAGGTGTACTTGTCATCCAGGGTCACGCGATCTAGGGCAAGGCGAATTGATTCAGGAAGGGGGGCATTCATGGGATATACGCTCCGTCAAGCCAGTCTCAAGAAACAGCCTCAAATAGCTTGTGACCAAAAGAGGTGCAAGTACAGTGTAGGATGGATTTTGCGACGAACTGAGGTGATTTGAACAAGGCGGGTTCACGGCATGGTCTCAAAAGTCAAACCTCCACAATTCAATTGACGATACCGCAAAAGTCTAAAATAGTGTGGAAGTCTATTTTTCGCTCACCATGCTCCAAGCGAAAGGAATGTATCACCCGCGCTGTCAAGCCCCGTCCAAGCAAGATGATGGCCACCGACCTGGGTCTCAATGTCTTCTTCGGGGAATGGGTCAATGACCGTGCACATCAACAAATCAGCCCTTCATTGCCAGATCAATAAAAAAGCCCACCGAGGTGGGCTTTTAAGTTGCAAACTATCAGAAAAAATAATCAAGAGTCGTTCAAAGTGGATCACGCTCTCTGGGCATGACGATCTCCAGTCAGGCTGGGATAGCGCACATGCTCAATGAGATCCTGAACTTCTTTTTCGGGTGCCCGAGTAAACAGGCTGACCAAAATAATGACTGCAAAGCCTATTGGCACACCAAATACTCCAGCAGAGATCGGCTGAATACCGGCCCACAGGCTGATCGGATCTGTGACGCCAAAGATGCTACGCATCCAGGGATGATTAGATGCCATGTAATACAAAGTAACACCAAAGCCTGCCAATATCCCCAGTACAGCACCTGCTGAAGTTGCTCGCTTCCAGAAAATACCCAGCACCAGGGCAGGGAAAAATCCAGCCGCAGCGAATGAAAATGCTGCTGAAACTAAGAACAGAATATCTGCTTGCTTAGTGACATATACCGAGTATGCTGTATATGCAGCTACAACTGCAACAATGAGCAACAATGCCTTTGAAATCATCACACGACGCCCGGTTGGTGCGTTGGGATCAATCATTTTATAGTAGAGATCATGGGAGAGAGCATTGGCGATCGTCAAAAGTAGCCCATCAGCAGTGGATAATGCGGCAGCCAAACCACCTGCCGCCACCATGCCAGAAATTACATAAGGCAAACCTGCAATTTCAGGTGTTGCCAGGACAATGATGTCCCCACCGATACGAATCTCGCCAAGTTGCAAAATCCCATCTTTATTGATGTCGGTAACAGACAATAAAGTGGAATCAACAGCCGTCCACTGAGATACCCAGGCAGGCAAATTATCGAAAGGGGTTCCCACCAGTACCGTAAAAACCTCGTACTTAACCAACACAGCCAGTGCAGGTGCTGTGAAATAAAGCAAGAATATGAACAATAGAGACCAAGTTACGGAACTGCGCTCCTCCTTCACTGAAGG
>JBEIRS010000294.1:0-2014 GCA_040375795.1 Methylibium sp. | reverse complement strand
GCTTGCTCAAGGGCTTGTTGCAACAAGCCCAGGCGAAACATCTGGGGGGTTTGTGCCTGCCACTTGTCAGCCCGATCAAGCCCAGCAAGCACCCTGCCCTCGCACCCTTGTTTGAGGGTATCGGCCACGGGGCAGGCTAGCAAACCCCCGATAGCATCATGCTGACAGGCCTCAATCAACCGTTCTACCCAAGAGGCTTGAATCAAGCAGCGTGCCGCATCATGAACCAGCACCCAATCTTCAGGCAAAGCTCCCCGCTGCCTCAGCAGACCCAAGCCATTGGCGACCGTGTGCGCCCGAGTGGCTCCGCCCACTTGACCAATCCAGCCGTCAAAACCTGGCACTTGGCTTTCGAATAACGTATCCTCAGGATGCAAAATGACCAACAGCTGATCGATTCCTCGTGCAGCCCTGAGCGCTTGAAGCGTATGTGCCACCATGGCTTGGCCAGCCAAGGCCACATATTGCTTTGGCCCTGCCGAACCTGCGCGCACCCCCTTGCCCGCACAAGGCACCAAGGCGAAGCAGCGAGGCCGAAAATCTGCGTTACAAGAAAACATTGCAAGGAACTTTCATCCATTTCAGTCATGAGACTTTGAATTGTGGCTCAATGACGATCATGGTCGATCGCTGCGGCCATGGTCATGCAGGTAAAAATTCAACTCCGATATTGCGCCCCCCTGATCTGCCCTTCACTTCTCGCCCAATTATTGCCCATGCCTTCTTCGACTGCGCCTCATTCCACCACCCTTCATCCAGCGAATTTTTCAGAGGCCCGGCCTCCCATCGCTGTGTTACAAAGTTTGATTCCGTTTGTCAGACCCTACTTGATTCGTATTGTTTTGGCGGTGCTGTTTTTGCTTCTGGCCGCCATCACCATGCTCGTGTTTCCTGTTGCCCTTCGAGCCGTGATTGATGAGGGCTTGCTCGTCAGCGACCCCGGAGAGCGTGTCATGGCTCTGCGGGAACATTTTTTGGCTTTGTTTGGTGTGGGCATGGCACTGGCTTGTTTTTCAGCGGGGCGCTTTTATATGGTGACTTGGCTGGGAGAGCGCATCACCGCTGATCTTCGGCAAGCAGTTTATGCCCATGTGTTGCGCCAAAGCCCGGCATTTTTTGAACATACCCAGACTGGTGAGGTGCTGTCCCGACTCAATACCGACACGACCCTCGTACAAACGGTGGTGGGATCCAGCCTGAGCATGGGGCTACGTAACATGATTATGGGCTTGGGTGCCATGGTCATGTTGATTGTCACCAACCCTTATGTCATGGCTCAGGTGCTTGGCACTTTGGTGTTGGTGGTGCTGCCCAGCCTTTATTTCGGTCGCCGGGTTCGCAGACTCAGCCGGGCCAGCCAAGATCGTGTCGCTGATTCCAGTGCTATCGCTGCCGAGGTGCTCAACGCCATGAGCGTGGTACAGAGCTTCACCCAAGAGCAGCATGAAACTGAACGATTCCAGCGATCAACGGCTGAGGCATTCGCGACAGCCGTTCAACGCACTCGCATGCGATCTTTTTTGGTGGCTTTCATTATCACGGCCGCTTTTGCAACCGTGCTATGGGGAATTTACCAAGGGACTCAGGCCGTGCTGCAGGCGCAAATCAGTGCAGGACACCTCGGCCAGACTGTGGTCTATGCCATTTTATTGATCAGTAGTGTGGCGGTTTTATCCGAAGTTTACGGAGACTTGCTCCGAGCGGCTGGCGCGACAGAGCGGCTCATTGAACTTTTGCAAACCCGTAGCCCCATCAAGAACCCAGCCCATGCGCGGGCTCTGCCAAGTCCTTCGACAGGGGCTCATCTGCGCTTGAGCCATGTATGTTTTTCTTATCCTTCACGGCCTGCAACCCTGGCCCTTTCGGATTTGAGCTTTGAAGTTCATGCTGGCGAAACAGTGGCTTTGGTGGGCCCGAGCGGAGCGGGCAAAAGTACCCTCTTTCAGTTATTGCTGCGTTTTTACGACCTTCAATCAGGGCATATTGAATTCAATGGGGCCCCGATTGATCAGAT
>JBEIRS010000221.1:0-3022 GCA_040375795.1 Methylibium sp. | reverse complement strand
CAAATTCAGTAAAGTATAAAGGGGGTCTGCCGTGAGTGGATATCTGTCGATGATGTCAGGAAGATCTCAAAAATGGCTCCCGCTTTGGGTGTTTATGCTGGTTTTTTCCTTGGGTATTTTATTGCTGCTGGGTTTATGGTATTGGGGATGGGGTGTCTGGCCTGGCTTATTAGGGGGGGCGCAAATGATTGCGCCAAATCAGTCACCTGAAAAAATCCTTGAGGAGATGGAAGATTTGCGCAAGGGTATTCAGGGTCTGATGGCCTTGATTTGCTTTATTCTTGCCATTTCTGCCGCGGGCGTATCTCATTGGGTGAGAGTGGCCCATCGAGAGCGAGAAACCCATGCTGCAACTGAAGCACTTCGTGCGCAAGCCCTGGCCGCCCAAGAGAAAGCGGTCGCCGCCAGCCAAGATAAGGCTAAGTTTCTTGGCATGCTTAGCCACGAATTACTGACCCCACTGCAAACTATTTTAAGCACTTTGGATTTGATTGAAGATCGCGGCGGAGTGAATATATCTGACTCGGTTTTTATTCGACTCAAGGAAAGTGTACGTATTTTACGTGGCCGAATGAGTGATTTGGTCGATTTTGCAAAACTGTCTGTGGGCCAATTGGAGTTGCGCATACGCACTTTTACGCCTTTACGCCTTTTAACCATATTGGTTGATGATTACTCAGAAGCTTTGCTCGAAAAAAATCTTGATTTTCATTGGGAGCCTAGCCCAGAGTTGTCACAGAGGGTATATTCAGACCCGACACGCATTCGTCAAATTTTGGAAAATATTCTTTCCAATGCCATCAAATATACCGAGCGGGGAGGGGTGACACTGGACGTCAAAGTGTGTCACAGTCAAATTTTGAGAGTAGAGATTGCTGACTCTGGGACTGGAATTGCCCAGGAGCAACTTGCACATATCTTTGACCCATTTTATCGTGTCAAGGGGTCTGCCCATATGGCGATTGGGAGTGGTTTAGGTTTGGCTGTGGTGAAAAGCTTGGTAGATATGCTCAAAGGGCATATCGAGGTACACAGTGAGCTTGGCACGGGCTCGCGCTTTATCATCGAGATTCCCATCAGTTTGCGGCCAGTGGAGCACCTTCCCTCGGCACATTCGCGTTTGGCTTTTCAGCCTGTACTGGTGATTGATGATGATGCAGCGGTTCGAAATTCAATGGCAGATGTGGTCAGGGCGCTGGGATATGAGGTGGTGGAGGTGTCAAATGGCCGAGCAGCCTTGCAAGAGGCTGCCCATCGAAAGTTCAGGGTCATTTTTTGTGATATTCAGCTGCCTGACGTTTCTGGAATTGATATTGCACAACAATTGCGTGAGGGCGATGGCCCCAATTCACAAACATATATGGTGCGAATGTCAGCCTTTCATGAGCCTGATGATCGGGCCGCTTTTGTTTTCAATGCCCGAATTGACAAACCCATTGATTGGAAGCAAATCACTGACGTTCTGACTTTGGCGGAAGAGTCATGAAGTGGTTCAGAATATGAAAATGATCCTCATAAAATTGATCTTCGAGCATGAGCAATTGTGATATGGGTGTCCAGGCTACCGTTTGAGCATCATCGCCGGCTCTGATGTCAGGGAATGCACGCTGGCCAAGGTCGAAGTGGAATGCGTGAGTGATGGTACGCCCACGCTGGCTGCGATCGGGGTGATCAAACACGGCACTGCCTTTGAAGCAGGCTTTCAACGTGGTCTCTGGGACATCAAGTGCAGTCTCTTCTCGTAATTCACGCAAAGCAGACTCATTGATGCGCTCCTGAGTGTCAATAAAACCACCAGGAAGAGCATACAAGCCAAGACCAGGGGCTTGCCCACGTCGGATCAATAGAACAGCGTCATGACATTGAACTAGCGCATCGGCTGTCACGAATACAGGGGGGAAGGGGGCTTGATCCCATGCAGCCTTGTAGCATTGAAGGGTTTCCCACTCTTGGCAAAGGGCCAAGTAAAAGGGCAGGGTAGCCCAGGTGCGCAGGAAGCTTAAGGTTCCCAGAGGGAGGGTGCAAGCCATTGACGTAAAAATGTCGTCCAGGTTTTTGCTGCCAGCGCCTAGTAAAGTATTGCGAAGGGATGTGGCATCGACAACGTGGGCGCGTGGCACTGAACGCAATTCCCAAGCTTGAAAACTTTGGAGATAGCGGCTGCTGTGGTCTTTGAAATGCCCAATCATGACGATCTGGGCCGCTTGCCCAGGGAAGGTGCATGAGACAATTTCATGAACACCTTGCTGAACTGCTTGCACCCATCGATCCTGATCATAGTAATCACGAACAGGCAAAAAGTGCAAACGAGACTGCTCCTCGGTGCTGAGACTGACCTGAATCATTTCATGACGTTCAAGCCAAGTCCAAGGGTTTTTCGGTGTCCGGGCCTGGTACGCCGAACCAAGCACCATGATGACTTTTTTCGCTATTTCAAAGGCTTGACGTAAAAGAGCCAGATGGCCAAGGTGAAAAGGTTGGAATCGGCCCACATAGACAGCCACATGGTATTTTTGGGGTGAGGTCATGAAGTGAATTTATCAGTATGCCCAAACACAGGATTCGACCAATGACCCCTCAAACACGGGGTTGACTGCTGAAAATTTTTTATTTACTCTAGTTAAAGATTAAGAAATCAATCTATTTTTTTAACCAAAATAGGAGTTTTAAAATGGAACTTGGTAATCAGTTAAATAAAAAAGTTGAAGATCAAAATTTACAAAATAAAAATCCACAAGTTAACAAGCCCTTGAGCCAAATACAAAAAATTCAAATTGTTCAAAATGTTTTGGAAGACAAGTTGAGACACATTTCTAAAAACATTTCTCCTCCGTCAGTTGCTGATGTGGCTGATGTGGTGGGGGATATTCTGAAACTTCCATTCAACGTTGTCACAATTTTTCCATCTGCTTCGAGGCAATTTATTGATGATGTAAATAGGGCAAAAACCAAGCCAGAGGTTGTTGATGCAACCAATAAATTTCTCAAGCAAAAAGATGTGCTAGATAAATTGATTGAAATT
>JBEIRS010000351.1:0-1371 GCA_040375795.1 Methylibium sp. | reverse complement strand
ATGGAACCATCCTTGGAGAAACCAAAGCACGTTGGTTCCCAGCTTGATCATTCGGAAACCCTTGCTCAGAAAGCAGCTTATCAAGCTGAGGAAACTCAGAACGAAGTCCCTGCACTCCCTTCGACGAAATTTGACCATAACCTAAAGTGGTGCTGTTTTTGGCTTGGCCTTGTTTGGCACTGATGTCTTGCCTCTCATCAGATGCGTCATAATTTTCGATTTCGTTTCTGATGACCGCCATCACAAGGACTGGGGTGACCCGGTACTTATTAAGCACTGCAAACATTGAAACAGCCTGTATGTATCTTTGAGGATTTCCAGCCAGAATCTCTTGTATTTTTCGATCAATTTTATCAGTTTCCAAATTTTTTTCAATGGCTCGAAGCCTGGCTGACTTTTCTCCAGGGGATAAATTGTCATTGATTGAGTAAACCCCTGATATTCCATTATAAATAATTTTATCTCGAAGCCAATTGATAATCTTTTTTATATCTTTTAATTCTTTTGGAATTGGGTATTTATTTGTTTTTGTTTCTATCAAAAATTCACCATTCAATTTAATCAGCTTGACCCTGGAATTTATTTCAGGGACATCCAGATAAGGTTTTTTTGAATTCAATATTTTTTCGAGGCTATCTGGTTTTTGAATACCTATTCCCAAGGGTAAAACCATCATGTACTCCACAGCATCCAAGCAACAACATTGAAAAATCATCTCAATGCTGATGATCAGGTCATAGAGTATTTTCCAGAACATCTCAGCCCGATAAAAATGTGCCAAAATTGGCAATCAATCTTCTTTCTTTAAAGTGGCCTGTGACGCCCATCCTGAACATTTCATGTTACCTATTCACCCCTCTGAGCGGTCTTTTGGCGTTGCGTGAGCAAATTCAGCATCGCGCTCAAGAGTTGGGTCTTCGTGGTACGGTGTTGCTGGCCGAAGAAGGCATCAACCTTTTTCTCGCTGGCTTTCCCGACTCGGTTCGGGCCATGGTGGCTTTTTTGCGCCAAAACCCAGCCTTTGCGGCCCTTGACCCCAAAGAAAGTGCTTCCGAGGCAGTGCCTTTTGGGAAACTGCACGTCAAGATCAAGCCCGAAATCATTCGCATGAACCACCCCGGAATTCAGCCTCACAGCCAACGTGCCCCGGCCGTATCCGCCCGCACACTCGCCTGCTGGCTGCGTCGTGGAACGGACGACCATGGCCACCCCCTCGTGATGCTCGACACGCGCAATGCCTTTGAAGTGAATGCCGGACACTTTCGCGGCGCAATTGACTTCAACTTGAACAAGTTCAGCGAATTCCCTGAAGCCCTTTTATCGCACCGGGCCACATTGGATGGAAAAACGGTCGTCAGTTATTGCACTGGT
>JBEIRS010000219.1:0-3053 GCA_040375795.1 Methylibium sp. | reverse complement strand
CGAAAAGGAACTCCCCTTTGTTTGAGCAAGTGGCGGCCTTGATCACAAGGGGGGCACTCAGATTTCAAGGTATAGAGAATCACTGGAAATTCTGAGACAGCCTGCTTCAAATCAAAGGGTAAATTGGCGATAGATGGAGTTGGTAAGGCTTTTAGTGTTGTGCCTATAGAAACGGCTTGGCCTGTGTTGGATTGAGTGGGGGGGTGGTCTGTGTAGGTGACTGTACCATCGGCTTCAATAATTTTGTAAAGCGCTTGCGCTGGGTTGCTAACGAGTAAAGTGCAGCCAAGCACACTCAGCATCAGGAGGAGGGCTTGCCGCTTGCCGAGGGATTGAGGGTGAGGGGCAGAGGTCGGAAAAATCACGATGTCAACTCCTGTAAATCAAGGGGGTGAGTTGTGTCAAATTTAATCTAAATGAACTGCTTTTGATGAGACAAATGTCATACAAAAGGGCTTTGCTTTGATGACATCATGAGTTGCTTGCGAACCAGACCCACCGCCAAGCCTTCAATTTCAAAGGGCATTTCCGGGGTGACCATGATGGGTTCAAAATCAGGGTTTTCAGAGTGAAGTTCAATCATTGTGCAGTGACGCCAGAAGCGTTTGACAGTAACCTCATCACCCAAACGAGCCACAACAATTTGACCATTTTGGGCGTGTCGGGTTTTTTGAACGGCGAGGAGATCACCGTCGATGATACCGATATCTCGCATGCTCATGCCGCGGATTCGTAAAAGATAGTCTGGGCAGCCCGAAAAGAGATGAGTTTGGATGTAATAGGTTTGATCAATGTTTTCAAGGGCCAGGATTGGGCTACCCGCAGCCACGTGGCCCACCAAAGGCAGAGCGAGTGGTTCAAAATTGGGTTTTTGATGGTTAGACCCAGGCCCTGGGGAGTCATCCATATTGCGTAAAATATCAGCCTTCAGACGAATTCCGCGCGAGGTGCCCCGGACAATTTCAATGACACCTTTACGAGCCAAAGCACGCAAATGCTCCTCGGCAGAATTGGGGGAGCGAAAGCCGAGCTCATTGGCAATTTCAAGCCGGGTTGGAGGCGCCCCAGTGTTTTCAATAACACTTTGCAACAAGTTGAAGATTTGCTGTTGACGGGGAGTGAGTTTAAGATGGGGTAAAACTTGCTTTGTCACAGGGGTGTCTCGGCTTGATCAGGCACACTGAGGTTGTGCAGGCATGACTATTTGATGACTTGTTTTTTATCTAGGCTGTATTTTTATACAGTTTTCACTCAAATGCAAACCAAAATTTCTGTAGTGTCTGTTTTGGCCACCGGCGGCACTATTGCAGGGCTCTATGGTACAGGTGGAGGTGGGGCTTACAAAGCAGCCCAATTGAGCGTGAATGATTTGATGTTGTCGATTTCGAAGTTGGCACTTGATGCACTTCACATCGACACAGAACAGGTCGCCCAAGTCGACAGCAAAGACATGAATTTTAGTATTTGGAGGCTCTTGGCCGAGCGAGTGGCTTGGCATGTGAGCCGACCCGAAGTGGCTGGCGTCGTTGTGACGCATGGTACCGATACACTTGAAGAAACTGCTTTTTTTCTACGCAGCGTTTTGGCATTGCCAAAGCCGGTGGTGCTCACAGCAGCAATGCGCCCCGCGGATTCACCCGAGGCCGATGGGCCATCCAATTTAACACAGGCCATTGAGCTGGCTGCTCAAGAGGGTTGGGCTGGGGTGGCTGCTGCTTTGCACGGAGCCTTGCATGATGCTTTGTGGGTGCGCAAGGTCCATCCGCGTGCGATAAGCGCTTTTGATTCAGGTGAATCCGGGCCACTGGCCATACACAATGGGACATGCTGGGTTTGGCGACATCTGCCACACGAATCATCAATCTATTTTCCCTGGTCAAATTTGCCGCCCAGCGAAGCTTGGCCTTGGGTTGAGTTGGTGCACAGCCATGCCGGGGCTCGGGCCGAGATGATTGATGCTTTGGTATCGGCAGGTGTAAATGGTTTGGTGGTGGTGGCCACAGGCAACGGAACAGTACATCAGGCTCTTGAAAAGGCTCTGGAAAAAGCGGTGTCTTGTGGTGTGCGGGTTTGGCTTGCCTCACGCTGTGTTCCCCAAGGTTTAGTACCTCAGGAATGTGACCATTGGTATGCCAGCGAACTTATTCCTTGCAAAGCCAGAATCGCTTTGATATTAAATTTGATAGCACAAAACCATGCTTGCCCAGTGTGAGCTTGGCAAAATGATGCCGTCATGATTTTTTGCCATCAAAACAGAACATCATTGAATTTTAAAGGGTTGACAAAGCGTGCATTGAATTGCCCCGAATGGGCTTTCATCAAGGGGATGGGGTCGGAGCTTGCGGGGTGGAAGATGCTGCTGAAGAATAGCGGCCCCATAGGGTTCGCAGATGAATGAGTTCTTGGTCAAAACGAAAATTTAAGCGCTCAACTTCGTTTTGCTGGCTTTGTAAAAGTTCCTCTTGTGCTCGAATGTCGGCGGTATTGGCCACAATTTTTCCTTGAAGCTCTGGCGCCAGAGCTTGACCGGCTTGCTTGCCAGCTTCAGCAGTCAGTGCTTTTTTCTCTTCATTCAGATCAGCCAGCTGTTCTTTTATAGTCTCCATCATAGATTGGGGGATTTCCAGGGTACTTCTGCGTGCCGCATCATGGGATTCTTGGTTTGGGAATTTTTTTAGCATGGCCATATCCCGGCGGATCAATTCTTTCTTTTCAGCGGCCTTGTCGGCTTCTTGCTCTTTTTGGGCAGCTTTTTCCGCTTGCTCGCGCATGGTGAGAGGTGCGGGCAGTATTTTTCGTGTCGAGCCATCAGGAGAGAGAACTTTGTGTTCTCGATCATGGCATTCAAGAATCACCCGATCTGAAACATGGCGATTTCCATGGGCATCCACACAGCTGTAAATTTGATTGGCAGACGCGAACCTTGAGGCAAAGGCAAGAGCCATGCACAAACAAGAAGTCATCAAAGCTTTCGAGGGCATTCAAACTCCGTATTCTTTTCGGTACGCCGAGATGGCGTGAAAATGTTTGATCAAATTGGGCGAATTTTGACT
>JBEIRS010000191.1:0-3530 GCA_040375795.1 Methylibium sp. | reverse complement strand
GCCCATGTGCTCTTTGGTTTTTTAACCGCTGAAGAACGTGAAACTTTTCGAACCCTGGTTAAAGTTTCTGGGGTAGGTCCTCGAACCGCGTTGTCTGTTTTGTCGGGCCTTAGCGTGGCAGACTTGGCCATAGCCGTTCAAAAACAAGACCATGTCCGCCTGACCAAGGTGCCGGGTATTGGGAAAAAAACTGCCGAACGCCTGCTTCTGGAACTCAAAGACAAGGTTGTTCAAGGCATCAGCCCTCCCCTCCCTCACCCTGGAATTTCCACAGAACACCAAAGCGATATCCTTCAAGCGCTGCTCGCCCTGGGCTACAGTGAGCGCGAAGCCCACTCCGCTCTCAAAGCCCTGCCCCCAAATACCGGAGTCAATGAAGGAATCAAGCTGGCTCTTCGAGCTTTGGGGCGTTAAACCGTTTGGCTCTTGATCAGCTTTCAACAAAAACTGAGTTCTTTGTCGGTGGAGGGATGTCACGACCATATCCATTGCCCTGCCTTGTCCCCGCCCAGAATTTCGAGAGAATGCCGGTGAAATTGAGCCAGTGTGCTGCGGTGCCCGACACTGACCAAAATACAGCTTGGCAGTTCGGTTTTGAGGAGCCGATAGAGGGCATATTCAAGGCCTTCATCCATGGCAGATGTCGCTTCATCGAGAAACACAATCCTTGGACGGTTGATCAGTACACGGGCAAATGCCAAACGCTGCTGCTCACCTAAAGACAAAATACGTGACCAATCAGCCTCTTGATCCAGACGATCGCTTAAATGAGAAAGCTGTACCTTATGTAAAGCATCCAGCAGGCTTTGCGTGTTGGCCTCAGGTGCCGGATAGGTCAAGGAAGCCCTGAGGCTGCCCAAAGGCAGGTAGGGCTTTTGAGATAAAAAGAGGGATTGAACCCCCAATGGTCGCTCCATTTGGCCAGACACAAAAGGCCACAGACCAGCCAGGCTACGTAACAGAGTGGTTTTTCCGCTGCCGGAAGGCCCTTTGATCAACAAAGCCTCCCCAGCCTGCAAGGAAAACTCAAGGCCCCTCAGCAAAGGCTCTCGATCAGGCCGTGTGATTTGCACATTTTGCAGCACCAGGGTGGTGGATTCAACCATGTTAAGACTTGGCAAATGACGCGCTTGATGATTGGCTGCGACAAAACTGGTGAGACGATCCAGGACAGCACGGTATTTGGCAAAATCATCATAGGCTCGGCGGAAAAAAGACAAGGCGTCTTCAACCTCCCGAAAGGCGCTGCCAGTTTGCATCACATCACCTAACTTGATTTCACCATCAAAATAGCGCTTGGCTTGAATCACATAAGGAAAAATAACTGCAGCCTGCCCAACGGTGAAATTAAAACCCTGGAAAAATAAATTACGGTAAACCAGTGCCCAAAAGTTAGCAATCAGGGCATTGAATCGAGACGACAAAACACCTTGCTCCACCACTTCACCACGAAAAAATGCAATACTCTCCGAGTATTCGCGCAGGCGCACCAAGGCGTAACGGAAATTGGCCGAAAGTTTTTCAGCCAGAAAATTCAAGCGAATCAGTGGGCGACCAATCTTGAAAGCCAGCACCGAGGCCACCAAGACATAAAGGTAAACCATGAAAACCATGCCATGGGGAATTTCTTTGCCCATCAAAATCAAGGGCCCCGACAATACCCATAACATGGCGGTAAACTCAACCAGCGACACAAGAGAACGCACCATACCCACAGCAAGCGACACCGAGAACCTGACAAACTCCTCAATATCCACCTGGATACGCTGGTCAGGGTTATCTACTGGATCGGGCAAAAATTGGCCTCGGTAGTAGGCTGCGCCAGAAAACCAATTATCGAGTAACGCCTGATTGTTCCAGGTTCGCCAGTGAATTTCAAATGATTGCTGCACGTAAAAGCTGATCAGCTCACGTGCAATATAAATGGCTGCAAGCGTCAAAAACAAGATGATGGCCATCCAAAAAGCGTCTTGGTTTTTATCTTGCAAAGAGTCATAAAACATTTTTGACCAGTTTGAAAATAACACACTCAAGCGCACCGCAAACAGGGCCAAAAAAAGTAGTAAAGCGACGCTCAACAAAGGCCGCCAGCTTCGCCGAGGGGAAAAATATGGAATCGCGAGTTGCTTGAATTGGCGCCCCCAGTGGGTGGCATGCATAAGCAGCAAGGTGACCAATCCGCCTCCCAAAAGGACTGCGCCATAGGCCGTCAATAACCAATTCAGACTGTTCAAAATTTCTTGATTCCAGTTCAACATCATTTTCCTTTACGCACACAAAAAGGGTTGCTTTTGATCTGTATCTTGCCCTGCTGCATGCTCAAATCGAAAGGGGATCCACATCAATCCCCCAACGTAAAATACGCTGCGCTCCCTTGAGGTCTTTGTGCAAACAATGCAAAAGAGAAACCCATTGGGCCAAAAATTGTTGGAGGGCTGGGCGTGAAGCCGATTCAATCAACATGTGCATGCGGTCCACGTTGGCCACCCGAGCCACAGTCAGGGGTACAGGGGGGTACAAAACCACCTGTGCTGCCTGAGGTAATTCAGCCCCCTGGGCAGAGGCCATGTGCAGAAATTGGCGCGCAGCTTCCAGGCTGCGGGCCTCGGCACGCATCAAGGCCAAATGAGAAAAAGGGGGTAAACCGGCGCTTTCACGTTCTTGCAGTTGCCCTTGTGCAAACCCTTCAAAGTCATGCTGGCGTAGTGCCGTATACAAAGGATGCCTGGGGTTCCAGGTTTGAATCCACATTTCACTACGGCCAGCCTGAAGGGCATCACGCCCAGCGCGCCCTCCAGCTTGCATCAGCAAAGCAAACAAGCGCTCAGGGGAGCGAAAATCACTGCTGAATAACGCAGCATCAGGATTGACAGCCGCCACCAAGGTGATGCGACGAAAATCATGACCTTTGGTGATCATTTGGGTGCCCACCAAGACATCAACCTCGCCGGCATGGACAGCATCGAGCTGACGTTCCAGGGCGCCCTTGGCACGGGTGCTGTCAGCATCAATTCGTATCATGCGGGCCGGCCCCCCTCCATGTGCGCGCAAGCATTGAGCCAACTGCTCTTCCAGTTTTTCAGTGCCACGGCCAATGGGGGCAATATCAGGGTTGCCACATTCTGGACAGGCTTTAGGTACCTTGTCGACAAAACCACAATGATGACATCTCAAGGTGCGATCGAGTTTATGAAAAACCCGCCAAGCCGTGCAATGTGGGCAATCACTTTTCCAGCCACACTCTGCACAGTGGAGCACTGGCGCATAACCTCGTCGGTTCAGAAAAACCAGGCTTTGCTCTCCAGAGTCAATTCGCTGTTGAATGGCTTCCAGTAAAGGGAGTGACAAGGCCAAGGACCCCGCTCTCTTGGGTTGCTGGGCCATATCGACAAAACGCACCTGGGGCCAGGCCCCTCCCCCGACACGCTGGGGCATGTGTAACAAGGTGTAACGCCCTTGTCGGGCACGTTGCCAGGTTTCCAACGATGGGGTTGCTGAGCCCAAAATGACAGGGATGCCTTCACGTTTGC
>JBEIRS010000275.1:0-2225 GCA_040375795.1 Methylibium sp. | reverse complement strand
GATCTTTTTCGATTCAGGTGGGTGGCATGAATTCCAGTGGTCACCTCAACCGTATTCGTATTTTTCAGTTTGATACAAACCAGCGCCTGATCAGCGAAATTCAAGCAGCACAGGCAAACATCAAAGATCAATTTTGGGAACTTTCGGATGTCCAGATCACCCATTGGAATGATGAGATCGTTCAAACTGAAAAACGGCCTCGACTGGACTGGAAATCCAGCCTTTCGGCGGGTGTGGTGGCTGCCGCCATCAGGCCCCTGAAAAACACCTCGACGCTCGAACTTTGGCGTTATGTGCGCCATCTTTCAGCCAATGAGCAGGCGGCGCAGCGTCATGCCATTCAGTTTGGAAAGCGCGCTTTGTACCCCTTTGCCTGCTTGGTCATGATCGCCCTGGCGCTGCCCTTTGCCTACCTGAATGCCCGCAGTGGCAGCATCAGCCTCAAAGTTTTTTGCGGCATCATGCTGGGCATCAGTTTTATTTTATTGAACAATCTGGCAGGGCATCTGGGCCTGCTCGAAAACTGGAACCCTTGGTGGGTGGCTGCAGCGCCCAGTGCACTTTATCTTTTAATATCTCTCACGGCATTTGCCTTTTTAGTTCGCTACCGATGAATTCGACTTTATCTGGCATTTTACTTTTTGCGCATGGCGCACGCGACCCTCGCTGGGCAGCCCCCTTTGATGCTGTGGCTGCACGTATTCATGCGCTACAACCTTCGGTGCCAGTCCGCCTAGCCTTTCTTGAATTCATGAGCCCGAATCTCCTTGAGGCTGGTCAGCAACTTGTTGATGAAGGCTGTCAATCTGTCACAATTTCGCCTTTGTTCTTGGGCGCTGGAGGACATGTACGAAAAGACCTTCCTTTGCTCCTTGAGCATCTGCGCCAGCGCCATCCGCAAGTCAATTGGCGATTGATTCCTGCCATTGGCGAAATGAGCAGTGTCTGCGAAGCCATGGCTCATGCCATTGTTGATGCTGCCTGCCAGAGGCCTCATTAAAATTATGAACCTTCATCAATTCCGTTTTGTACAAGAGGCCGTGAAACAAAAGCTCAACCTGACTGAAGCAGCGAAAGCCTTGTTCACCTCTCAGCCGGGGGTTTCTAAAGCCATTTTGGAGCTAGAAGACGAGCTCGGTATTGATATTTTTTCTCGCCATGGAAAACGCCTGCGACGCATCACAGAACCTGGCCGAGAAGTTCTTAAAAGCATTGAAATTATTTTGCGCGAAGTCCATAACCTCAAACGCATTGGTGAAGAGTTTTCACGCCAAGACGCCGGTACCCTCTCGATTGCCACCACCCATACGCAAGCCCGCTATGTGTTGCCTGAACCGATTGCTCAATTACGCAAAAAGTTTCCCAAGGTGCACATCAGCTTGCATCAGGGCACGCCAGAGCAGGTGTCTAAAATGCTGCTGGATGAAGTGGCCGATATCGGCTTGGCCACAGAATCCCTCACCCACATTGATGAACTCGTCTCCATGCCATGGTATGAATGGCAGCATGTGATCATCATGCCTGCAAGCCATCCTTTGGCCAACGTGGATCCCATCAGCCTGGAAGTTTTGGCCCGTGAACCCTTGATTTCTTACCACCCCTCTTTTGCAGGTCGAAGTCGAATTGATTGGGCGTTCGCTCAGCAAGGCCTCAAACCTCATGTAGTGCTCGAAGCCATTGATTCTGACGTCATCAAAGTATATGTTCGCAGTGGCCTGGGCATCGGTATCGTGGCACAAATGGCCATGCAGGAAGAACCCTCTACCTCAGACCTTCTTTGGCGCCCTGCAGGGTCTTTATTTGGTGAAAACGTGGCGCGCGTGGCTTTCAAACGCGGAGCCTATTTGCGCAGCTTTGTCTATGCGTTTGCCGAAACCCTTTCACCACGGCTGAATCGCAGCGTGATCGAACATGCAGTGAAAAGCGCCACAGATCAGGCACCCCTTTGACCTCACCATGAACCCCGCTCCACCTTACTGCATACCCTCAAGCCGCTTACCTCATCAGGAGGCCTCCATTTTCACAAGGATGTCTGCACTGGCGCAACGCTACGGAGCTGTCAACCTTGGACAGGGCTTCCCAGATTTTGAATGTGATCCACGCTTGATACAAGATGTTCACAAAGCGATGAGCCAGGGGTTTAATCAATACGCTCCAATGCCTGGGCTTCTTTCCCTACGCGAAATTTTAGCCATCGAAATTCACGGCCTGTATGGCCGAACCTT
>JBEIRS010000131.1:0-4646 GCA_040375795.1 Methylibium sp. | reverse complement strand
GGTTTGGCTTTTTTAGAGGCCACCATCGATGAGGTTTTGCGGGCTCACAGCAAGTTGCTTGAAGAATATCAAAATGGAAAGGAAAAGGCATTTAATGCGATCATCGGCCAAGTCATGAAGGCCACCCAAGGAAAAGCAAACCCTGCGCAGCTGAATGAAATTCTTAAGAAAAAGCTGGGGTCTGTTGGTCATTAAATGTAGCCATGATTGTGCTTGGTCTGCAGTGGCTGGTTTGACTGCAGAAATTCCAATTTTTCTTCAGTCTGGACAAGGTATCTTTTGTGCTGTCATGGTTGGCATCACATCAAGGGCCCAACTTTTTGCGTACCGTTTATGAGCTTGAACATTCATTGTACTGATTAACCGCATGCCCCGGCCTATTCAAGTGGTGATCCACATAGATGCACTGGCCCATAATCTGGCCCGCGCGCGCCAGGCCGCCCCAGGGGCTCAATGCTGGGCAGTAGTTAAAGCCAATGCTTATGGCCATGGCATTGAAAATGCTTACATGGGCCTGCAAGGCGCTAATGGCTTTGCTCTCCTGGATTTGCAAGAGGCACAGCATATTCGCTCACTGGGGTGGCGAGGCCCGATTTTGCTGCTTGAAGGTTGTTTTGAGCCACGCGACCTTGAAGTATGCTCGCGCTTGAATTTATGGCATGTGGTACACCACGAGGCTCAAATTGATTGGCTCGCTGCACATAAAACCACCTGGCCGCACCATGTATTTTTGAAAATGAACAGTGGCATGAACCGCCTGGGTTTTCATCCGGCAGCTTTTCGGTCAGCCTGGTTTCGATTGTCTGGCTTGACCCAGGTTGAGCAAATCACTCTCATGACCCATTTTGCTGAAGCCGATGTGCCAGGTTCTGAACAAGCTTCTCACCCAAGCTCAGTGGCTTCACAGCGGGCTGTCTTTGAAAGCGTGGCCTCTGAGCTTTTTGGTGAACGATCCTCTTGCAATAGCGGCGCTTTGCTTCGATTTGGCACAGATTCTATTTTACGTGGCGATTGGGTTCGCCCCGGTATCATGTTGTACGGTTCATCCCCTGACCACCCTCACCATACTGCGATTGACTGGGGGCTTCAACCAGCGCAAACGCTACGCAGTCAATTGATTGCCATCCAAAATCTTGCTCCAGGTGATCGGGTAGGTTATGGGGGCAGCTTCATGGCTGATCAAACCATGCGCATTGGGGTGGTGGCTTGTGGTTATGCCGATGGCTACCCCCGTAGCGCTCCCACCGGAACGCCAGTGCTTGTTGCCGGGCAACGTACCCACACAGTGGGTCGAGTGTCGATGGATATGCTGACGGTCGATATCACGAATCTTCCCCAAGCTGGCGTTGGCACTGAGGTGACTTTGTGGGGTCAAGGCCCTGGAGCCAACGGCCTGATGATTGATGAAGTGGCCTATGCCGCCGGAACTGTGGGTTATGAATTGATGTGTGCTGTGGCGCCTCGAGTCCCTGTACATCTTCAGGGGGCTAGCTTGAGGCACTAGCCTTGACCTTCTTCATTTTTTAAATCATTGACGTTTGTCCTCCATGGCTAAAGAGAAATCAGTTTTCCTGTGTCAAGAGTGCGGGGGAAGCAGTCCCAAGTGGCTTGGAAAATGCCCCCATTGCGGTGCCTGGAACAGCCTGGTCGAGTCCATCTCTGAAGGATCAGTCAAACATCGCTTTCAGTCGCTAGCAGGCCCTCAGCCGGTGACAACTCTTAGTGACATTGAAGCGTCGGACGTTGATCGGCGCCCGACCGGGCTTCCCGAACTTGACCGAGTTTTAGGTGGCGGGATGGTGGAAGGGGGCGTGGTGCTGATTGGCGGAGACCCTGGCATTGGAAAATCAACGCTTTTGCTGCAAGCACTTGATGCGCTTTCGCGCAAGGTGCCGGTGCTCTATGTGACCGGGGAAGAGTCCGCTGCACAGGTGGCCTTGCGTGCTCAACGCCTAGGCATTTTTGATTCTGCCGTGCGTGTGGCGGCTGAAATTCAATTCGAGAAAATTGCGCTTACTCTCTCAGAAGAAAAACCAGCGGTATGTGTGATTGACTCAATTCAAACAGTTTATAGTGAGCAACTCACCTCTGCTCCAGGTTCGGTGGCTCAAGTGCGTGAATGTGCGGCTCAACTCACCCGGATTGCCAAGAGCCAGGGGGTTACGATGATTCTGGTCGGGCATGTCACGAAAGAAGGGGCCTTGGCTGGGCCGCGTGTTCTTGAGCATATCGTTGATACTGTTCTTTACTTTGAGGGCGACACGCACAGCAGCTATCGTCTGGTTCGGGCCATTAAAAACCGATTTGGGGCCGTCAATGAAATTGGCGTGTTCGCCATGACTGAAAAGGGCTTGCGGGGAGTCAGCAACCCCAGTGCGATTTTCTTATCGACTCATGAGCAACCTGTACCGGGTTCCTGTGTGCTGGTCACTCTCGAAGGCACCCGGCCCATGCTGGTTGAAATTCAAGCCTTGGTTGACAGTGGAGGCCCCAGCCCACGACGTTTGAGCGTTGGTCTCGACCGTGATCGTCTGGCCATGATGCTTGCAGTGCTTCATCGCCATGCGGGTGTGGCTTGCCTTGATCAGGATGTATTTGTCAATGCGGTGGGGGGTGTTCGCATCAGTGAACCCGCTGCAGACCTTGCGGTCATGCTTGCCATTCAAAGCAGCCTTCGAGGCCGGGCCTTGCCGAGAGGCTTCATGGCTTTTGGTGAAGTCGGTCTGGCAGGTGAAATCCGCCCGGCCCCACGGGGCCAGGAGCGGCTCAAAGAAGCCGCCAAGCTGGGTTTCAGTGTAGCACTTATTCCAAAGGCCAATGCGCCCAAAAAAAACATAGAAGGCCTGACTGTTTATGCGGTTGATCGCATTGAGGAAGCGATGTCACGCGTGCGCGAACTGTGACTTATTCGCAAAAGCGATAAGGATTCATCCGGGACCTGACAGGTATATACTTCCGCCACGCCGCTCCCGGTGTGTGCAATTTTTCCTGACAACGCAGGACTTTCCATGAAAAAAATCCTAATAAGGCTTAGGAATTGAAGCGATCTAATTGAACCCCACCATTTTGATCCAACTGTGATGACTCTCTTAAAAAAATCTTCTACCATGAACAGCGTATCTCTTTTGAATCGCCGAACCATCCTGATGGCCGCCGTCGCTGGCGCCAGCGCCACACTGCTGCAAGCCTGCGGCGGTGGCAACGATCATCCACGCAATATTGTCGAGGTGGCTCAGAATAACCCCGACCTGAGTATCTTGGTCGAAGCCGTGGTGGCCGCCGGTCTAACAGCTACGCTGAGCACTGGAAATCTGACCGTGTTTGCACCGACGAACGCGGCTTTTGCAGCACTGCTCACTGAACTTGGTGTGACCAAGTCGGCACTGCTCGCTGACAAGGCCCTGCTGACCGCCGTGCTGAACTACCACGTGCTCGGCACCACTGTACCCCGCGCCAGCGTGCCGGTGGGCAAAGCCATCACACCAGTATCTGGCGGCTTCTTTAAGATCGATGCAGCTGGCAGCGGACTGCGCATCACTGATGGCCGCAACCGCACCAGCAACATCACTGCGACGGATATCCAGGCCAGCAATGGTGTGGTTCACGTGGTTGACAAGGTGCTCTTGCCAGCAGATAAAAATATTGTTGCCACCGCATCAGCTTTGCCTGATTTCAGTATTCTCGTCGAGGCGGTGGTGGCGGCTGGGCTGGTGCCCACGCTCCAGGGTACGGGGCCCTTCACTGTGTTTGCCCCCACCAACGCAGCCTTTGCGGCACTACTGACTGAATTGGGCATCACCAAAGAGGCCTTGCTTGCGAACAAGGCCCTGCTCACATCTGTTTTGACCTATCACGTGGTGTCAGGCCGCGTACTCAAGGCTGATGTGCCCGTCAACACGGCGATCACCACCGTGCAGGGCCAGACGTTTACGGTCAATGCCAGCTTCGCCATCACTGACAGCCGTGGACGCCAAAGCAGTATCGTAGCCACCGACGTATTGACGAGCAACGGTGTCATCCACGTGTTGAATAAGGTCATCCTGCCCAGCTAAGCCCCATATCGCGCATCTTGCGCGTGTGATGCCCTCTATGCAATCAAGCCACTGACTGTGTGTTTGATGCTGAGGAAATTGATGTACTGGTTGCCCCTCAAGCTGCTTTTTGTGGAGCCATTCAAACCCATTTGAATGACCAAGCTGAGGGGCTTTCGCATTTCCGTAAAGAAGGGGCTATGTTTTCCAGCACTGGCCCATGATAAAACTTACGCTGACAAGAATGCCTGCCGGGTGAGTGAACTGAGCCAAGACCTTGGCGAACTTCTTCCTGGCTTGGTTCAAAGCTTGCAAGCCAAGCTTCATAAAACGTCCACTCAACGTTTGGCTTATCACTCGCCTTGCACTTCGTGGCGTGGCCAAAAAATGCAGAAAAATTGAAGAAAGATTGAGAGCATTGGGCTGGCTCAACTTGAGGCCCTCAAGTCTCATCTTCCAGATATCGCCACCGCGTGCATTGAAGTTTTTTGGGGGCTTCAATTGACATTCTAGTCTTTGTGGAGAGATTAAATATGAGGCTTTAAAGCCTGCTTATTTTAAAGAACGTCACTTTGAAAAATTTCGACAATGGCAACAACAGGCCAAGCCATTTTG
>JBEIRS010000080.1:0-6300 GCA_040375795.1 Methylibium sp. | reverse complement strand
CAGGTGGCTTTATTTTGCGTACCAATGCGGAAGATGCCACTGATGCCGAGCTTGCTGAGGATATCCGTTATTTGCACAAAACATGGGCCACGGTGCGCGAGGGGGGGCCACGTTGCGCCGCGGGCACCCTGCTTTACCAAGATATTCATCTGGCCCAGCGTGTGTTGAGGGACATGGTTCACGAAGACACCACCACCATTCGGGTTGATTCCCGACAGCAATTTGAGGCGCTCAAAACCTTTGGTGAAACGTTCACCCCAAGTGCAGTCGGCAAGCTCACCCATTATCTGGGGGAACGCCCTTTATTTGACCTGTTCAATGTTGAAGAAGAAATCTCGCGTGCGCTGGCTCGCCGTGTCACTCTCAAGTCAGGGGGCTATTTGATCATTGACCAAACTGAAGCCCTGACCACCATTGATGTCAATACCGGGGCTTATGTTGGCGCGCGCAACTTTGATGAAACCATCTTCAAAACGAATCTTGAAGCCACTCAGGCCATTGCCCGCCAACTTCGTTTGCGCAACCTGGGCGGTATCATCATCATTGATTTCATTGATATGCGGCGAGAAGATCACCGAAGCATGGTGCTGTCAGAATTGCGTAAACAACTATCGCGTGATCGCACCAAGGCATCTGTCAGTGGCTTCACCCAATTGGGTTTGGTCGAGATGACGCGCAAGCGAACCCGTGAATCTCTGGCGCATTTATTGTGTCAACCTTGCCCCACATGTGAGGGCAAAGCCTGGGTTAAAACACCCCGTAGCGTGTGTTATGACATTTTGCGCGAAATTCTGCGCGAAGCCCGCCAGTTTAATCCACAAGAATTTCGGGTGGTTGCCCACGCCAAGGTCATTGACATGCTATTGGATGAAGAAAGCCATCACTTGGCCTCCCTGAGTGAATTTATCGGCAAGCCCATTTCTTTGCAGGCCGATTCGATGGAGTCTCCTGAACTGTTCGACATTGTGCTTTTATGATCTTTTTGACTCTGTCGTGTCTGGTCGCATCAATCGTCAGCTTCTCAATTTGTCCAAATCATTGGCTGTCAAGAGGCCCAATTGGCGGTGGATTACCACACCTTCTTGGTTAAAAAATACCGAAAATGGCAGCTGTCGCTGCGGATTGCCCAGCTCAAACGCCAAATCGAGCCCGCCAAAACCTGCGATGGCAATGTCGAATTGAACCGGGTTTTGTTTCAAATAAGCCTTGACTGGAGAAGCGGAGTCGATGGCCAAGCCGAGAACCTGCCAGCCCTGTGGCCCCTGCTGATTTTGAAAGCGATTCAGCAAAGGCATTTCTTCCAGGCAAGGGGGGCACCAGGTTGCCCAAAAATTCAGCAAAAGAGGCCGGCCTTTAAACCGTGAAAGGGCCACCATTTGGCCTTCGGGCGATAAAAACTCAAAATTCCACAATGTGGCATCACGCCGGGTTTGTTCTGTTTGACGTTTTTCATGGGCAACGAAAAAGCTCAGACCAGCGGCTCCGCCACTCAGACCGATCAGCCCAGAGAGTAGATGACGGCGCTTCAGGGAAAATGTATTTTTCATGCAGCATTGACGCCTGAGAGGGAGGGATCCGAAAGCAAACCCTCTAGGGCCGCCAAATCACCTCGCCAAGTTTGTCCCCGAGGGTCAGGTTTGAGGGCGCCCCGAAGGTCATCAAAGTCATAAATAAAGAGGTGAATGCTGACGTGGTTGGGCAGCGGCGGGCACGGGCTGCTCAGGCTCAGTACATCCAGGGGAGGGCGGCCGGGCTGACTGGACGATGACGTATGGAAGGTGATTTTTTCATTGAGTAACATGAGCTCGGCTTGTTTGGAGTCATCACAGTACAAATCAAGGTGGATGTCATTCAATAGGGTGGCGGTGCCACGCCAAACCGCCCCACTCAGATAAGGCCGCAAGGGCTGCAAGCGTGTCATCCAGTGAGCCGCCAAACGGCGTAAAGCCAAGAGTTCAAGAGGCTGTGTGGCAGGGCAAAAAAGAGCAATATGTTCTCGGACGGCATCTTCAATGTCTTGATGAGGAGGCCAAGGTATGTTGCGTTTCAAGCCGAGCTCTTGCGCGGCTCGCTTTTTGGCGGTGGCATAGTCTAGGCCCTCTTCAACGATACAGCGTGCAGCAACTTGGCAGATGGTGAGATCCAGTGTCATGGGAAGGGGGCCGCTGGGGCCTTGGGATTATTCAGGAAATTCAACGGCCCCCATACGCGCGCGGACGGTGGCTGCCCGGCTGCGAAGGTATGCTGAATCTCGTTTTTTTTCAAAGCGTTTGGGGGCGGGAAGCATCACCGCCAGCTGAGCCGCTTGATGAGCATTGAGTTGATCCGCAGATACTCGATGGTAAGTATAAGCTGCGGCCTGAGCCCCAAAAATACCCTCGCCCCATTCCACGTGGTTGAGATAAATTTCGAATAATCGTTGTTTTGATAACATGCTTTCAAGCATGGCTGTGATGATCAATTCCTGGCCCTTGCGGGCCAAGTTGCGTTCGGTGCTCAAGAACAAATTTTTGGCCAATTGTTGTGAAATTGTGGACCCTCCAAATACCTTGGCTTGAATCATGGGTTTGTTGGGTTTGAGGGCTTTGCCAAGGCTTTGAGCTGTTTGATGGGCGCGGCTGATTTGTTCATTGATGCGGTCGGCTTGCTCTTGGGCTTTTTGGTTTTTTTCCCAGGCTTTTTCTAAGGCATCCCACTCAATGCCGCTGTGTTCAACAAAGCCAGCATCTTCCGAGGCAATCACCGCACGTTTTAAATGGTAGGAGATGTGAGGGTAATCGACCCAGAATTGTTGCCAGCGAATGGGTTTGCTTTCTTTGATCAGGCGCCAAGCCTCCGAGCGCTGGAAGGTGGTGGACTGTGGCGCACTCACTGCCAGCAGCGCAATGCGGCTGAGAAAAAAAAGCTGCAATGCAAACGCGCTCAATACAGTGAGGATGATCAGTAATATCAGGTGTTGAAACCAGCGCATTTCAGGACAAACTGGGTGCCTTGTTCAGGCGTTCGCATAGGGCGGCTAAAACGGCTTGGGTGTGGGGCCGGACCCCGCGCCAGAGATAAAAAGCCTCGGCCGCTTGTTCGACCAACATACCCAGACCACTGCGGGCGACAGCCCCCTGTTCGGTGGCAAGCTGCATAAAGGGCGCAGCAGCAGGGCCGTACATCATATCAAGGGCGAGGCCGCCTGGTTTGAAAACACTTTTTGCCACGGGCAAACCACGACCCGCCAGGCTACTGGAACTGGCATTGATGACAACATCATAATGCCGACCACATTCTTCAAGTTTGCAGGCCTCAATCCGGGTGGTGCCTGCCACCGATTGGTGGCGCCCAAGCAATGTTTGGGCTTTGTCAAGGGTGCGATTGGCAATGATGATTTCGGCTGGGCCAGATTCAAGCAAGGGGCCCAGTGCCCCTGATGCAGCGCCACCGGCACCGATCAGTAAAATGCGCAAGCCTTTCAGATGAACACCCGCATTGACTTGAATATCTTGCACCAAGCCTGCGCCATCGGTGTTGTCTGCCAGCCAGCCCTCTGGATCAAAACGCAAGGTATTGGCTGCGGCCGCCAGTAAAGCGCGCTCTGTGTGGCGTGTCGCCAAAGAAAAAGCGTGTGTTTTAAAAGGCACGGTGATGTTGCACCCATGAGCGGGGGGGTGGCTGCGGGTGGCAAATTCGTGAATGTACCGAGAAAAATGCCCTTCGCCTTCTGGTACCAAGCATGTGTCATAGTGGATTGATTGCCCAGTTTGTTTGGCAAATTCTGTGTGAATCCAGGGAGAATGGCTGTGTGCCACAGGGTTGCCAAAGACCGCATAACTGGAAGAAGACGAAAAGTGGTGCACGGTTTGTGAAGTCATTTCGTGTCTTGTGGCATCTGTCTTGCTGCATTTGAGCGGCCTGGCGCAGACTGATGCAATGAGACACTGGTAAAACAGATGTCAATGACGGATGTCAATGGCCTGTCACGGTGGTTTGCAGCCCATCTTCTCTGGAGAAGCGAAACTTGGACGTGATGACAAGTTGGTCAAATTGGCGTCGCATTTCAGGAGTAAACCGACCAAAGGGGGCGCTGGCTTTGACAATGGCGGTTGCTTGCCGGTCAAGGCGCGGGTCATTCGACGGCTGGGGGATGTCGGTGTTAATGACATATCCGTCGCTGTCGACCGTGATCATCATGATGAGTTCGCCATAAAGTTTTCGGCCACGAAACTCAGGAAAATTGGCGGTGCCCCGGTCTTCGACTTTGTTTTTGAAGCGGCTGTAATAAAGGGCATAGACTTCTTCCCGTGTCGATGGGCTGACATAGCGTTTTTTCGGGCGGGCATTTTCCTCGTTGATGCGGCGCTCAATTTCTGCCAGTTGGTCAACCAAATGACGGCGCTTTTCTTCCTGGGCACGATCGGTTGGATTGCCTTGATCTTTATTGGCGTCTGGGGCGGGCAGGGTCGCCAATTGAGAGCGCAGCTCAGCCAAAATGCGCTGCTGGTATTCTTGAAGCTTTTCAACCTGCTTTTGGCTGGTTTCGTCGGCATTGCCGATTTCAGCCATCGGGGACGGCGCCAGAGGTGATGTGGCCCGGCCTTTGTCGAGATCACCGCCTCCAGCCAAAGAAGCCTGAGCAATCGCCTCGGCCTTGACGGGGGGCTCGGTTGATTTTGAATTAACCAAAATCACTTCAAGGGGAATGTCTTTGAAGATTTTGTTGAAACCTTCAGGGTCTACAAACTTGACAAACAGCAACAAGCCATGAAAAGTCAGGGAAAAAACCATGGCCAGGTGAAAAGCACTGAGGTTTTGAAACATAGTTGACATCATCCATTGTCGGGTGAGGGCTCTTGCAAGTCTATGGCCAAGGTGATAGGGCCTGCGTTATTGGGCGGGTCTTCGTGGAGATCATCAAGGGTGCTGCTGTCTGTGGGGGGCGACCCAAGCTCTTGCTGTGCAATCACGGTGGCATGCAGGTCCAAGGTCAAGAGATCGGTGCCTACAATCCGCACCCGGACTTTGGTTCCTCGTGGCAGAGGAGCCGCTCCATCCGCTTTGAACACCAAGGGCAAAAATTCAGCCCGAACCAAGCCGTCTTTCATCACAGTCGCATCCAATTCAGTCAGCTCATTTTGAAGCAAGTATTGCAAAGTCCAGTAGCGCTCAAGGCTCGATTGAAAGCCTTGATAAGCGGTGTGAGCGGCATCAAAGCCTGAAATGACCGCGAACAGAGCGGCATCTTTGGGCTTGAATGGGGCGGCCAAAGCTGCAGTCAGCCCGTGTCGTGCACAAGCCACAATTTGCCATTGATTGACAAGGTCCACATAGCGTCGAAGAGGTGAAGTGGCCCAAGTGTACTGGGCGACACCGATGCCCGCGTGCGGGGCGGGCTTGGTTCCCATGCGTACCTTGATTCCCGGGGCCATGCTGGCTTGGCTGCGGTAAATGCCCGGCACGCCACAGCGAGCCAGCCATGCACCCCAGGTGCTGTTGGCCAAAATCATGGCTTCAGCCACAATGAGGTCGAGCGGGCTGCCTCGGCTGCGCGTATGGATGTTAACCCGCTCTTGGCCTGTAGGCTCGTGCTGTACGCCTTCTAGCTTGAAGCTGTAATCTGGGCGGTTGAAATTTTCAGGCTTGCCCCGCACCACTTCACGGGCAGCTTTCAAGTGTTGGGCCAAACGAAATGCAAACGCCAATTCGGCAGCAAAGGGGTATGAGGCCTCTGCGGTGCCCGTCAGGGTGTCGATTGTCACCACTGATTCAAGCTCCTCATGGCGTAAATTGGCGGCAATCAAAACCTTTTCAACTCGGGTTTCGGTTGATGTCATGGCCAAAGTTGATTCATCCACATTCAAATACAGAGACACAGCGGGGCACAGGCGGCCCTCAGAAAGAGTATAAGAGTTCACCACCTCGGTGGGCAACATGGTGAGCTTGTGCCCTGGCATATAAACGGTAGAAAGTCGATCACGGGCGACTTTATCAAGGGGGCTGTCTGGAGTTATCGCGAGGGCCGGAGCGGCAATGTGAATGCCCAGGGTGACGGTTCCAGAGCCGAGACCCTGCACAGACAAGGCATCATCAATTTCGGTGGTGGACGAGTCGTCGATGGAAAAGGCCTGCGCCTCGGAGGAAGGCAGGTTTTCCTTGAGCGGCGGGACAGACAAAGCAGGAAAATCGGTGCCTTGGGGAAAGTTTTCAAATAAAAAGCGTCGCCAGTGAAACTGGTAAGGAGAATCAATGGCGCCTGCCGCCTTTAAAAGATCCAGGGGGGAGCGCTGTGAACGCTTGGCAGCTTCCACCACGGCT
>JBEIRS010000239.1:0-2716 GCA_040375795.1 Methylibium sp. | reverse complement strand
GTAAGCCACCATTGACCGCAAATTCCGCACCAGTAGCAAAGCCAGATTCCTCGGAAGCCAGCCAAGAGACCATTGATGCAATTTCTTCAGGGGTGCCAAGGCGCTTGACCGGGATGCCGGCAATGATTTTATCGAGAACATCAGGGCGAATGGCCTTGACCATGTCAGTGGCGATGTAGCCAGGGCTGACTGTATTCACAGTCACGCCTTTGTTAGCGACTTCTTGAGCCAGAGCCATTGAAAAACCATGCATTCCTGCTTTGGCCGCAGAATAATTGGTTTGCCCAAATTGACCCTTGGCACCATTCACGGAAGAAATGTTAATAATACGGCCCCATCCCTTTTCCAGCATACCATCAATCACCTGCTTGGTGACATTGAAGAGGCTGGTCAGGTTGGTTTCAATCACGGCATCCCAGTCAGATCGGCTCATTTTACGGAACATTCCATCTCGAGTGATGCCCGCGTTATTGACAAGAATATCAATGGTTCCATACTCTGTGCGAGCTTTTTCAAAAGCCGCCACGGTTGAATCCCAGTCACCAACATTACCCACAGACGCATAAAACGTAAAGCCCAATGCTTTTTGCTCATTAAGCCATTTTTGATAGTCACGGCTGGGGCCACAACCTGCAATCACCTTGTGGCCATCACGGTGTAAACGTTGACACATGGCGGTGCCAATCCCCCCCATACCGCCAGTCACATACGCTACTTTTTGACTCATTGGATTCTCCTCAAATTCAGTTGTTTGGATCGGTTGTATTGATTGCACAAAACCCCCAGAGGTCATGATGGAGTGACCAAGGGGATGCTTCTTAGCGCTCAACCGTCAGGGCCACGCCCATGCCGCCGCCAATACACAAAGAAGCGATGCCTTTTTTGGCCTGACGGCGCTGCATTTCATGTAACAGGGTAACGAGGATTCGGCAGCCCGAAGCACCAATTGGGTGGCCAATCGCAATCGCACCACCATTGACATTGACTTTGGAGAGATCCCAAGCCATTTCTTTGTGAACTGCACAGGCCTGGGCCGCAAAGGCTTCATTGATTTCAAGAAGATCAAGGTCAGCGGCTTTCCAGCCTGCGCGATCAAGAGCTTTGCGAGCCGCTGGCACAGGGCCCATGCCCATATAAGCGGGATCCAGGCCTGCAGATGCGTAGCTGGCAATACGAGCCAAAGGCTTGAGGCCCAGTTGATTGGCTTTTTTGGCCGTCATGAGAAGCACTGCAGCAGCCCCATCATTCAGGCCCGAGGCATTGCCTGCGGTGACCGAACCTGCCTTGTCAAAAGCGGGGCGCAGACCTGACAAAGCTTCCATATTGGTTTTACGATTGATAAATTCATCAGCGTCAAAAATCAGGGGATCGCCCTTGCGCTGGGGAATGCTGAAAGGAACAATTTCATTCTTGAATTGACCGGCATCTTGAGCTGCAGCCGCTTTCTGTTGCGAAGCAAGCGCGAGCGCGTCTTGATCTTCACGGCTGATGCCGTATTTTTTAGCAACGTTTTCAGCGGTGATACCCATATGGTATTGGTTATAAACATCCCATAAGCCATCAACGATCATGCTATCGATCATTTTCCAGTCACCCATGCGTTGGCCTTCGCGCGAACCTGCCAGGAGGTGAGGAGACAGACTCATATTTTCCTGGCCCCCGGCAATGATGATGTCAGAATCACCATCACGAATTGCTTGGGCGCCCAGCATGACCGCTTTCAAGCCCGAGCCACAGACCTTATTGATGGTCAAGGCCGAAACACTGTGGGGCAAACCAGCCTTGAGAACGGCCTGACGTGCCGGATTTTGACCGGCTCCGGCAGTGAGAACCCGTCCCAAAATGACCTCGCCGATTTGATCAGCAGGGAGTTGAGATTGCTTGAGAAGGTGGGCAATCACGGCAGCGCCGAGTTCGGCCGCCGGAATTTTTGAAAGGGAACCGCCAAACTTGCCCACGGCGGTGCGTGCTGCTGCGACAATGACGATATCGGACATGCTTGTCTCCAATGGTTATTTGTTATCGATCGGGCTGTTGGAATCAGGCCCGTTCATTTACATATCGGCCTGGTGCAGGCTCGATCACTTGGTACTGCTTACTTCCGTACGACTTCGGTGCGGCGACCGGTTTTCCGGCGCGGTCAGTCAACCATTGTGCCCAGTCCGTCCACCAACTTCCAGGGTGTTCTACTGATTCTTCCAGCCAAGCCTGGGCTTCGACAGGCAGGGCCTGGGTGGCTCCAACCCAGTGACTACGCTTTTTTTTGATCGGCGGGTTGATCACCCCGGCAATATGCCCCGAGGCCCCCAAAACAAAGCGTTTTTTTCCTGGTAGCAAGTGAACCGTGCGGTAGGCACTTTCCCAAGGAACAATATGGTCTTCGCGTGATGCATAAATATAAACATCGGCCTTGATTTTTTGTAAATCAATGGCCTGCCCACAAATCTTGAGTTTGCCTGGTTTGATAAGGTTATTCTCCAGGTAAGTATTGCGTAAATACCAGCAATACATGGGGCCTGGCAAATTGGCACTGTCATTATTCCAATAAAGCAAATCAAAGGGCGGGGGTGTTTGACCTTTCAGGTAGTTACCCACCACATAATTCCAGACCAAGTCATTGGGGCGCAAGAAACTGAAAGTCGATGCAAGCTCCTGGCCCTTCAGTAAGCCCCCCTTGGGGTTGAGATGCCCAATCGTGGCTTCACGAAGAGCCACT
>JBEIRS010000148.1:0-4207 GCA_040375795.1 Methylibium sp. | reverse complement strand
TTCTGAAAAGCGACGAATCAGCGCATCAGCACTGGCATCTAAAAACACAGACCTGACCGACACCCCTTCACGACGTAGTTCATCAATCAAGGGAAGCAGGTGGGCCAACGCTCCACCACTGCGTACATCGACAGCCACAGCCACTCGACGGTTCAGCCGGCTTCTTTCCAATTGTAAAAAATCACGCAGCAATTCGGGGGGTAAATTATCAACACAAAAGTAGCCGGTATCCTCCAGCGCGTGCATCGCCACAGACTTCCCTGATCCTGAAATTCCGGTGACTAAAATAACGTCAGCAGCCACGGGGGATGGAGGTGGATCAGGATGCATCATACTCATGGAAGGGTAAGCCACACGCTGCGCCACTAAGGCCGTGAGCTGGATGTTTTTTTACGTTTCGGGATGAGCGGGCCTGCCAGCATTTCCCGCGCGTGTGCCAGGCTCAGGTCTGAGAGTTTTTCACCGCCCAGCATTCGGGCTATTTCACTGACACGGGTTTCACCCATCACCTGAGACACTTGGCTTTGTGAGGTGCCCTGCACGGCTGATTTGGCAAGCACAAAATGATGGTCAGCGCATGAGGCCACCTGGGGCAGATGAGTGACCGCAAGCACCTGCCGGTGGCACCCAAGCTTTTGCATGAGGCGCCCCACTGATTTTGCCACAGCACCGCCTACCCCTGCATCAACCTCATCAAAAATCAGTGTTCCAGCCTCTCCGAGTTGACTGGTCGTGACCGCGATGGCCAAGGCAATGCGTGACAGTTCGCCTCCAGAGGCCACCTTGACCAAGGGCCTGGGTGTGCTGCCAGTATGCCCTGCCACGAGAAACTCGACCGACTCCAGCCCATGCGACTGTGGTGGCACGATAGGTTCAAGCCGCACGTCAAATCTTCCTCCTGCCATGCCTAATTCTTGCATGACCTGGCTGATCACCTCCGATAAGCGCGGAGCAGCCTTGCTGCGTGCCAATGAAACTTTTTTGGCTTCAGCCAAAAAATGCTCTTGTGCGAGGTGAACCTGATGCTCCAGGGTTTTTAAGTCTAAGTGCGCCTGGATGGATTCCAATTCACTCACCCATTGACTCCAAAGAGTAGGCAGGTCTTCAGGGGTGTGTTTGAAGCGTCGAGCCAGGCTGACCCAGCGCGAGATACGTTCGTCCAGTTGGCTCAATCGATCAGGGTCTAGGTCAGCGTGGCTCAAGTAGGCATTCAACGCGTGGCTGGCATCGTGCAATTGAGCCTGTGCCTCCAGCAAGGTGGTGGCCACATTTTCGAGGCGGGGGTCAAACCGAGCAACGGCAAGCAAGGCGGCATGGGCTCGGTGAGTGAGCCGGTTGGCGTTGGCCTCAGCCTCCGCCAAAAGATCCAGGGCAGTGCGTGAGGCTTCCAGCAGGCTTTGGGCATTGACCAGGCGCTGGTGCTCGGCATTCAGGCTGCGCCATTCTCCGGGCAACGGCCCCAGCTTGTTGACTTCACTGATTTGCCATATCAAACGCTCACATTCACGCTCTATGTCAGCATGACGGGCGCGTGCGGTTTCCAAGCGTTCTTCAGCCGCTCGCCAAGTAGTCCAAGTGGCTTGAAGAGCCTGAGTGTCCAGTTTGGCATAAGCATCAAGCAAGCCACGCACTGAGGCGGGTCTTGTCAGGCTTTGCCAGGCATGCTGTCCATGAATATCAACCAGGTGCTGGGCCAGTGCTTGTAATTGGGACAAGGTGGCTGGACTGCCGTGAATCCATGCGCGGCTTTTTCCATGGATGTCAATGGTTCGACGCAAAAGCAGATCTGTACCGTCAATTTTGAAGCCTTGTTCCCGCAGCCACTCATGAACATGAGCGGGGATGTCAAACTCAGCGGTTATTTCGGCGCGATCAGCACCTTCTCGAACAAATCCTGCATCACCCCGACGCCCTAGTATCAATTGCAAAGCATCAATCAAGATAGATTTTCCGGCACCGGTTTCTCCTGTGAGCACCGAAAAGCCTGCACGCCAGTCAAGCTCCAGCGAGGCGATGATGGCAAAGTCACGTAAAGTCAGGCGTTTGAGCATGGTTTGGCAAGAATCGTGTCAGGGGGATCCTGCGTGCCAGTGCAGCTTTCTTCGCAGGGTGGCATAATAGTCCCAACCCACAGGGTGTAGAAATCGTACCTGATGCGGTGAGCGACGCACACTGATCAGGTCTCCATGAAGGAGGCTCGTCAGGCTTTGCATGTCAAAATTCGCACTCGCATCGCGACCTGCCACAATTTCAATGTCAACCGGGTCAGAGTCCGGCAAAACAATGGGCCGGTTCGACAGGTCATGCGGCGCAATTGGAACCATCACCCAAGCCGACACCAAAGGGTGTAAAATAGGCCCCCCGGCAGACAACGCATATGCGGTTGATCCCGTCGGAGACCCCACAATCAGGCCATCGGCTCGAAGGTTTGCCACAAAGCTTTTGCCTACCTTGATTTTCAATTCAACCATGCTGGCCGTGGCACCCCGGCTGACCACCACATCGTTCATGGCCAATCCCTCAAAAATCAATTGGCCCTGTCTCGCAACGCTGCCCTCCAAAACCGTCCTGAATTCTTCTTCAAACTGGCCCGCCAGCATGGCAGGCAAAATATCGGCATAGGCCCCTAATGCGACATCGGTCATGAAACCCAGCCGCCCTTGATTGATCCCAATCAAAGGGGTTTTGAAAGGGGCAAGCTGGCGACCAATGCCCAGCATGGTGCCATCACCCCCAACCACCACGGCCAGATCACAACAGCGCCCCAATTCCTGGGGGGTCAAAATGCCGTCACCGCTGAGGCCGGTATCTTGGGCAGTTTCATGTTCAATAAACACCTTCAGACCTTGACGCATCAATAAAGCGGCAATCCCAGCCAAGACGTCACGCATACCGCCGGCACGGTATTTTCCGATAAGTGCAATATGTTGGAATTGTGTTTGCATTTTTGGGATTACACCACAGCGTTCGAGGTTTACGGAGTGTTTCAACAGGGGTATAAAAAGACACGCGCCATGATATTGGCGTTCTTGCAAGCTGGGGTGGGTGAGAGATGTTGCAAGCCAAAGAAGCCCGCGCCATAGACTCCATTGGGCCCAGCGTGAATGGGTGTGCAAGGTTGACAGAAGATCTCTAAAATGAGCAGCATGGATGATCGTGCCAAAATACTTTTGAAGACCCTCATAGAGCGCTACATCGCAGATGGCCAGCCTATCGGCTCGCGTACGCTGTCCAAGGCTTCAGGTTTGGAGCTTTCTCCGGCCACCATTCGCAATGTGATGGCCGACCTTGAAGACCTTGGCTTGATTGCCAGCCCGCATACCAGTGCAGGGCGGGTTCCAACGCCGAAAGGGTACCGGTTGTTTGTTGACACCATGCTCACGGTGCAACCTTTGTCACTTGAGGCCCAACAGCACCGGCTGGTGGCTGACCAACCCCAGCGAGTGCTTTCGCACGCAGCACAAATGCTTTCAAGCTTATCCAATTTTGTTGGTTTGATTACCGTTCCGCGCAAGCCAATTGTGTTTCAGCATATTGAATTCATGCGCCTTTCGCAGCGGCGGGTGCTCTTGATTTTGGTTGCGCCGGATGGTGATGTTCAAAACCGGGTTATTTTTACCACCCAAGACTACACCCAGACTGAGCTGCACGCGGCCAGCCATGAGCTCACAGCTCACTTTGCTGGCTTGACCCTGGATGAGGTACGCCAGCGTCTCAGCTCGGAACTCGATTCGCTGCGGGCCGAAATTGCTCAATTGATGCAAGCGGCTGTCCAAGCCGGGTCAGAGGCCATTGCTGACAGCCAAGAGCAAATCGTGATTGCCGGTGAGCGCAATCTACTCTCGGTTCAAGACCTCTCGAGTGACCTTTCCTCCTTGCGCAAACTGTTCGATTTATTTGAGCAAAAAGCCCAACTCATTCGCCTGCTTGATGTAAGTAGCCAAGCTGAGGGTGTTCAAATTTACATTGGTGGAGAAAACACCATGGTTCCTTTTGAAGAACTTTCGGTGGTCAGTGCGCCTTATGAGGTAAATGGCCAAATTGTGGGCACACTCGGAGTGATCGGCCCCACCCGGATGCCTTATGAGCGGATGATTCAAATTGTCGACATCACCGCCCGGCTGGTCAGCAGCGCATTGAGCTTTCAAGCTAAAAACTCCAGTTGACCACTGACTTCCGCGGGAGTACGGGATCATTGCCGAAACTT
>JBEIRS010000370.1:0-1132 GCA_040375795.1 Methylibium sp. | reverse complement strand
GCTCAAGGGTGCGCTCAATGTGAATCTCTTGGACTGCATTATTTTCGATCAGGGCGACGCGAGTTTCTTGGGGGGTGCAATTGATGAGAATATCTTGCATGACACGTAAAGTTTAGGATAATGGCCGACGAGGTTTGGCGTGAATCATGCGCTGAACTTGCTCCATATCAAAGCGCCACAGGCTGTCCAAGGCAGCCAAAGATCGATGGATGCACTCCTTGATGGCCTCGCGCTCGGGGGGCGGGGGGGGCGTAACACATAGTTTGCAACCTCCATCTTGACACCCGGATGCCCGATACCCAGGCGCAAGCGCCAATACTCTGCACTCCCCAATTGAGCATGAATGTCACGCAGGCCGTTATGCCCTGCATGTCCGCCACCGAACTTTAATTTCATATGACCTGGAAGAATGTCCAGATCGTCGTGAGCGACCAGAATTTCATTGGGGAGAATTTTGAAAAATCGCGCCAGGGCTGCCACTGATTTTCCAGACAAATTCATAAAAGTCATGGGCTGCAACAACCATACTGTGCCTGTTGGTGTGTTGGCACGTACCGCACAGCCACCATAAGACCGCTCTGGTACCCATGGAGCCTGAAGGGTTCGGGCAATTTCATCAATCCACCAAAAACCAGCATTGTGGCGTGTGTGTTCATATTCCGGGCCGGGGTTGCCCAGGCCAACGAGTAACTTGATCATGCGGAAAGGGTAAAAAATCAGACAAAACAAGACAATCGCCACAGGGGCTTTTTGGTGGATGGTTGATTGTGCCTCAGCAGCACAGCGGCCCTTGGCTCAAATTGAAAAGGCAGCGTGATTGCCAGCTCAGGTCAATCAGATCAAAGACAGCCACCATCACTTCGAGGGATTGCGCTTTGGACCTGAATCCCAAAGGATTTTTTCATAATCTGCTTGGGTTTTTTGTGTTAAAGAGTTGATAAAAAAGACCTCATCAGAGGTCAATGATCGGTTTTCTCGATGGGCGTTGGTTTTAATATCACGAATGACTTGATATAATGGATGCTCAACCTCTTTACTGTACTTTAAAATTGGATTTAATTCCAAACGAAGCTCAGCCACGTGGCCATCTTCGAGCTTCAATTTTAAAATAATATCCCGGTAACCACTCATT
>JBEIRS010000070.1:0-6564 GCA_040375795.1 Methylibium sp. | reverse complement strand
GGCCAAAGAAAGCAAGGGCTTTGCTGTACGCAAAGCGATCGATGCGTCACAAATTTACCCTGTATTTCGAGACCTTTTCAAGAAAGAGGGGGCTGCCACATCATGAACCAAATCACCCTGCCGCGCCCTGGGGAACCCTTGCCCTCCCCGAGTGACTGGACGTTTGATCTGATTAATCAATATCATGAAATCATCCGCCAAACCGCTGCACGCTTTGGCCTTGAAACCTACCCTAATCAGCTCGAAATCATCACAGCAGAACAGATGATGGATGCCTATGCGTCTGTCGGAATGCCTGTGAATTATCGACACTGGAGTTTCGGCAAAGAATTCATCGCCACCGAAAAAAACTACCGACGCGGCCACATGGGCCTGGCCTATGAGATTGTCATCAACTCCAACCCCTGCATCAGTTACCTGATGGAAGAAAACACCCTGGCCATGCAGGCCTTGGTGATTGCCCATGCAGCCTACGGCCACAACAGTTTTTTCAAAGGTAATTATCTGTTTCGTATGTGGACCGACGCCTCGTCGATCATTGACTACCTGGTGTATGCCAAAAATTATATTCATGGCTGCGAAGAACGCCATGGTATTGATCAGGTCGAAGAAATCCTCGACAGCTGTCACGCCTTGATGAACCATGGTGTTGACCGCTACCGCCGGCCCAGCCGAAAATCATTGGCCCAAGAACTCGCTGAGCGCAAAGACCGGGAAGCCTATGCCCAACAACAGGTCAATGATATGTGGCGCACCTTGCCGGCCAAGGCCGGAAAACCGCACGCTGAATTTCAGGCCAAGCGATTCCCCGAAGAGCCACAAGAAAACCTGCTTTATTTTATCGAAAAGCATGCGCCCCTACTCGAACCCTGGCAACGCGAGGTGGTTCGAATTGTGCGAAAAATCGCCCAATATTTTTACCCACAGCGTCAAACCCAGGTCATGAATGAAGGCTGGGCCACATTTTGGCACCATCATTTGCTCAATACCATGTACGCTGATGGCTATTTGAGTGATGGCATGATGATCGAGTGGCTCAAGTCAAACACCAATGTAGTTTATCAGCCACCCGTGGGGCACCGGGCTTACAGCGGCATCAACCCGTATGCTCTTGGCTTTGCAATGTACACTGACATCAAGCGCATTTGTGAAGCCCCGACCGATGAAGATCGGTCTTGGTTTCCTGACATCGCCGGCCAGAATTGGCTCGAAACTCTCGACCATGCCATGCGCAACTTCAAAGACGAAAGTTTTATCGGGCAATACTTGTCACCCCGCATGATGCGTGAATTTCGCCTCTTTGCCATCACTGATGACGAAAAACAAAGCCAACTCGAAGTCTCGGCCATCCATGATGAAAATGGCTACCGTGAAGTTCGCGAAGCCTTAAGCCGCCAATATGACCTCGCCAGTCGAGAACCCAATATTCAAGTCTGGAATGTCAACCTCCGCGGTGACCGGTCACTCACCCTGCGACACGTGCAGCACAATGACCGGCCTTTACATCATGACTCCATCGAAGTCCTCAAACATGTGGCCCGGCTATGGGGTTTTGGTGTAGAGCTGGAAAGTGTCAATGCAAAGGGGCAAGTGACTCGCCATTGGCATGTCTCCGGGGTGTCCACCAATCAACCCTGACGTCAACGGCCGCTTCGGAGTTTGAAAACTCGCCCCAACCTCAATGAGAGGTCATTGAGATTGATTGACGATGTATGTGACTGCAGCCTTGATTTCATCATCAGAGCCTTGAGAGCCTCCTCGGGCCGGCATGATCCCTTTGCCCTTGATGACACTCGCGGTCAGGCCCTCCATACCCAAAGTCAGGCGGGAAGCCCATGCAGTTTTATCTCCGAGCTTGGGAGACCCGGCAGCGCCCGTGTCATGACATGCTGCGCAAGCGCTGACATAAAGAGCGGGGGGGCCTGAGACAGTGCTTGTGGGCTTTGTTTGAGCCGGAGGAATCATGATGGCCGGGGCCTGTGCCGGGGCTGCTGGAGTGACGGGGGCAGCCTGGATGGGAGGGGAGGCATTTTGATTGACAAGCACTTGTCCCACTGGTTCAATTCGACGGGCCACTGCCTCAGGATTCAGGGATTGGCCCTCAGCAGTTCTCTTGTCTGAAACCACAAAATGAACCAACAGAATAATCACCACAATAGGAACCAAAAACCCAAATACCACCGCCGTAATCAATTGCTTGGGGGTTTTGATTGGCCCCTCATGGGCTTCAGAATGATCGTTTTGATGACTGTGGAGCTTACTCATGGAATCCTCGATCACGGAGACGGGTTGATTGATTTGTAGGGTGAAGTCACCGCTCAATTGAGCGGCGCAATATGCGAAGGATTGATGACGGAAATGATTTAGGCTGTACTTTCACACTCAGTAGAAGGTGCTGCTGTGTTTTGCGCTTGGGCTTGTCATGTGGACACCTGCCATCACAGTGATGACTCAGGCCGAGCAAATCAATATTTTGGCAACCTTTCATTTTACACTGTCATCACCGCAAAAATTCTCTATTGACCCGGCTATTTCTTCAGCCCCCATGACCATTCCATCCTATCGTCCTTGGGGAATTAAAGCAAAACGGTGATATGTCAACTATGCGCAGCATGACGATGTGGACTACTCATTGCCCCCGTCATGATTGCCTGCGTTGATCACAAAATTCAACCCCTACTGGCTGGGGCCCCATGAATTCTCAGCGATGCAAAAATACGGAAAGTTTAGACAAATTGGCCACTTACAAATCCCAGCCCAAATCACAGCTTGAATATTTTGCTGGCAAAATCCAATCTATATTCTTTTGAAAATTTCATGGCACTGAGGCAAGTGTTGCACGCTGTAAACCATACGAGCTTTGAATGACTATCCGTGTGTTGGGCTGCTCTGGATCCATTGCGCAAGGCTGTCAAACCACCTCGTTTTTGCTCGATCACAGTATTTTGATTGACGCCGGAACCGGGGTAGGGAATTTACCTCTGGAGGCCTTGATCCAGGTGGATCATATTTTGATCAGCCATTCGCACCTGGATCATGTTCTTTCAATCGCCTTATTGATAGATACCGTGATTCGACGGCGCCTGGAAAAGGGGGCGCCACCGATTACGGTGCATGCCTTGCCTGAAACCCTTGAGGCTTTGCGTCGCCATATTTTTAACGGAGTGATTTGGCCCGATTTCACAAAATTGCCCTCCAGAACAGCGCCAGCACTCTTGATGCAAGCGTTTCAAGTCGGAGAGACCTTGTCAATGGCAGGCCGACACATTGAAGTTTTAAGTGCCTCACACACCGTGCCTGCGGTAGGTTTTGCTGTACATACTGAAAATGGAGCCTGGGTATACACCGGCGATACCGGGCCCAACCCCGCCCTATGGAATCGGTTGGCGCAATTTCGAGTGGCTCAGCTGGTCATTGAAGTGGCTTTTGGAAACAATGCACAAAATTTGGCCCGACTCAGCCGTCACCTGTGCCCCATCGAATTAGAGCAAGAATTAAAGCAACTCAAAGGCAGTATTGACGTCTTTATTACTCACATCAAGCCTGGTGAAGATGCGATGGTGATGGCTGAAGTGGCTCAAATTCAAACACCCCATCGCATTCAGATCCTGGTGGCGGGGCAAGAAATGCGCTGGGGCTGACACCCATGCCCCCTTGCTTGTGCCTAGGTGTCGCACAAACCTGAAAACTTCACACTGCGGATGCCCCTCGGTTCAGGGCAAGTACTGAAATGCAAGAACAGCCACGACCGTGGGCAAAAATGCTGCCGCAAATAAACCTGCTGGGCTGATGGCGCCTTCGTTAAAGTGGCCCCGCAAAATCGCAAAACCGGCAGGGTTGGGGGCATTTGCAATCACGGTCAAACCGCCTCCAGTGACGGCACCCGCCACCAAGGCATATTTGAATGCGTCTGTCACCCCAGGCACCAAAGAACCAAGGTAGGTTAACGCCGCATTGTCGGTGATGGCAGTGAGGGCTACGGCGCCGAAATATAGGGCCGTTGGGCTTAATCCTTTGAGAGCAGACTCTAGCCACCAAGCTTGCTGCGCACCCAAAGTGACCAGACCAGCCAAGAAAAAGGCCACCATCAAGCCTTCACGCAAAATCAAACGGTCTTGGTATGGTTTGTAGGCATGGGCAACCCCCAGGAAAAATAAAAACAGGCCCATAAATACCACCGCATGATGGGCAAAGATCACCACCCCAACAAGGAAGGCCATGTGTACAAAAATCAAAGGAATCGGGGTGTCGGCTTTAAGCTGGGTTGAGGGTGCAGCCAAAGCGCAAAGTTCTCGACGAAAAACGAGTGCGGCAATGGCCGCATTGCTGAACACAGCGATGGCGGCTTTCCAGCCAAATGTGGAGATCATGAACATCAAATCCCAGTTCCATTTGGCCGCCACCATCAATACGGGAGGCGCAGCATAAGGTGTGAGTGTGCCACCAATCGAAATATTCACGAATAACACACCCAGAGTGACATATTTCAGCTTGGTGGAAATCGGTTTTGAAAAAATATGCTCGCGCAGCATCAGGGCAGCCAAGGTCATGGCCGCAGGTTCTGTGATGAATGAGCCCAGCAAGGGCGTCATGAAAAGTGTCACAAAAAAGAAAGACAGGGATCGTGGCAAAGGCAAGAGCCGAGCCATGGCCATGGTCAGCAAGCTTGCCAAATCCAGAATGGGTTTGCTGGCGGCAATGACCATGACCACAAACACAAACATGGGTTCAGTGAAATTCAGGCCCTCGAGGTACTGGGTGGCCGCCTTGGGGCCAGAATGCACCGCGAGGTAAATGACAAACACCATGGCCCAAAAACCAAAAACAGCTTCAACCTCCCCCAGCAAATGCCAAATACCAGCATGCCTAGGCTGCCAACGAGCCAAGTGCTCAAAGTGCTTGGTCAGAAAAGTATGGGCTATGGCAATCGCAAACAGCACGGCGCCAACAATCTCTACAGCTTGGGGGTTCATCTTATTTTGCTTTCAAGAATATACGTCGTGATCTAAGAGTGTCATGATAAACAATTGCGTGCTATTTCAAGGCCAAGCCACCCACAAAAACTTCAATTGAAGCCCCCTGAATCAGAGGCCCCTGACATCACCACATGGATGGCACGAAACTGGCATGTTGACGCAACACCAGGTGAGAAGACCATCGGAAGATTTAAGACCCTGATTGGGAGCCTCTGCGGCTTGTTTTGCGTACAGCCTGTGGCATGGCAGTTTTTTCGGCTCGTGGCTCAAACTCGAAGATCACTTTGCCTGTCTTGCCATCAAAGGCCAGGTAGGCTTTGAACTTGCGGCGTGTTTTGTTAGACACAAAATGCTCAAGTAAAGGGGTTCTGCCTGTTTCAAGAAGCTCACGCATGTCTTGGGCGGAGATATTTTGCTGCAAAATCACCTTGCCCGTTTTGAAATCACAGCTTGGGTGGGTACCGGTGCTTTTTTCGCACACATAATGCGACCCGTGCTCATAAACTGCGCTTTGGCACTTGGGACAGGCACCCAGCTTGGGGGACTCAGAAAAATCGACCGATTCACTGGCCTCTGCCGATTTGGCCTCCTCGCCAAAATCAAACTCCAGCTTCCAATTATTGAGATCTGGATCAAAAACCAGCTTGATCTCGGCGCTGAATGGCCAGCCTGCCTTGGATCGAAAACCTTCCAGGGGCCCTATTTTTTTGTTGGCAATGAATTCCTCCACTTCTGTCAGTTCAAAGCTGCGCCCGCCGGGAATTTTACTGATCGAAAAACCACAACCAGCCTCTAGGCCCCCTTGGCCATGGCAACTGAACCGACGGTAGTTTTCCTTGATGACGCCGCCACATTGAGGGCAAGGGCTTGTTAAAGTGGCATAGTCCCCCGGGATGGTATCGCGGTCATATTCTTTGGCTTTGCTCACCACCTTTTGCGTGATGGATGCAATACCCGTCATGAATTCTTCTCGGCTCAAGCGGCCCTTTTCCATTTCAGCCAGTTGATACTCCCAGTGGCCGGTGAGTTCAGGCTTGGTGAGCTCCTCAATCTCAAGCCCCCTGAGCAGGGTCATGAGCTGAAAAGCTTTGGCTGTGGGGGTCAGTTCTCGGCCATCACGGATCAGGTATTTTTCGGTCAGAAGGCCTTCAATGATCTGAGCCCGCGTGGCTGGGGTCCCCAGGCCTTTTTCAGCCATGGCCTCGCGCAGATCATCGTCATCAATGAGCTTGCCTGCACCCTCCATGGCGCTGAGCAGGGTGGCTTCGTTGTAGCGCGCCGGAGCCTTGGTTTTCAGGGCAGCCACATTCGTGTCTTGTATACATACGGTTTCGCCTTGGCTTACGGGCACTAAAATGGCATCGGCATCTTGTGCCTCTCGGCCATATACGGCAAGCCAGCCAGGCTTCATCATGACTTTGCCATGGGTTTGAAAATGCCAAACTTGGCCTTGGGCCTCCACCTTGGATACCCGCGTAGTGACCATAAATTCAGCTGCAGGATAAAATGCTGCAATAAACCTCTTGACCACCATGTCATAAAGCTTTGCCTCAATGTCAGTCAAGCTTTTAGGGGGCATCAAGGTGGG
>JBEIRS010000214.1:0-3082 GCA_040375795.1 Methylibium sp. | reverse complement strand
GTTTGGCGAAGGCGGTGCAGGAACCTTCAGCGACGGCAAACTCTGGAGCCAAATCAGTGACCCTCGCCATCTCACCCGTAAAGTTCTGACCGAGTTTGTAAAAGCTGGCGCCCCGGAAGAAATTTTGTACGTTGGCAAGCCACACATTGGCACATTTCGCTTGGTCAGCATGGTCGAAAAAATTCGCGCAGATATTCAAGCCCTGGAAGGAGAAATTCGGTTTGAACAGCGAGTCACAGATATTTTGATTGAAGCTGGCCAGGTTCGGGGGCTCCGGCTGGCCAACGGCGAAGAATTAGAAGCTGAACATGTGGTGCTGGCCATCGGTCACAGTGCCCGAGACACTTTTGCCATGCTGCATGAGCGTGGGGTACAGATGAATGCCAAGCCATTCTCGATTGGTTTTCGGATCGAGCATCCCCAAAGCCTGGTCGACAAAGCCCGCTTTGGCCCCCATGCAGGCCACCCCTTGCTGGGCGCAGCAGACTACAAACTGGTTCACCATACCAGTCAGGGACGAAGTGTTTACAGCTTTTGCATGTGTCCAGGCGGAACAGTGGTCGCAGCCACCAGTGAACCCGGCCGGGTTGTCACCAATGGCATGAGCCAGTATTCGCGGGCTGAGCGCAATGCCAATGCAGGGATTGTGGTGGGCATTGACCCACAAGACTATCGACAAAATGGCTGGAGTGAAGGGCCCGTTCATCCCTTAGATGGAATCGTGTTTCAGCGGTTTTGGGAGTCCAGGGCTTTTGAATTGGGGGGGGGCACTTACCAGGCACCAGGTCAGCGGCTGGAAGATTTTTTGCTTGGAAGGGCCTCGACAGGTTGGGGTTTGGTTCAGCCGTCTTATCAGCCGGGGGTTTTGCCCACCAACCTGGCCAACCCCGACTGTCCAAGCCTGCCACTTGACATTCTGGCTGCCATTCGTGAAGCCATCCCAGCATGTGAACGACAAATTCCAGGTTTTTCACTGCCTGATGCCGTTTTGACAGGCATAGAAACCCGCACCTCCTCGCCCTTACGGATTCCTCGGGGCAAAGACTTTCAAAGCATCAATGTACAAGGCTTATACCCTGCAGGAGAAGGCGCTGGCTACGCTGGGGGCATCATGTCTGCCGGGGTGGATGGCATTGAAGTGGCGGAAGCGCTGGGGCAACATTTACTAAAGCTGAGTTGATCCCGTAGGCAAGACATTCAAACGGCCTTTCTCTCAAGGAAAGCGATTTTTCTTTGATCAAATGGATTGACGGAATCGCTGCTCCTCGGTATCGTGAAGTATTGCCGCATTTCCTTGAGCGTAGCCATGATCGACCCATTGATAATTGTTGTGATTGTTTCAGTATTTTTGTTACTCACAGCCTTGGCTTTGTACCCATTTTACAGGCGCATGATCACCTTTGGTGCCAAGCAAAAATCGCTGACTGAAATTGATAACCCCGATACCGTCATAGGTTGGACACCCCAATCGAGCCGAATTTTTAGCACCTCTGAGCGAAACGCCCATGAGCTTCTGGTAAGCGCTTTGCCTGGTTACACGATTTTAGGGCAAGTGCCCTTGTCGCGCTTTATCAAGGTCACAAGTCGCTATTCTTACTCTCAATGGCTCAAGCGGGTGGGCAATCACTGTGTCGATTTGATTGTTGCAGACCACCTTTCGCGCGTGGTCGCTGTGATTGAAGTCCGATCTGAACACTCACCTGCTGATCATTCAAGCCCAAAAAAAGATCGAGTCGTGCGGGTTCTTGAAGCCGCTCGGATTTCAGTCTTTGAATGGATAGACGGCGAATTTCCCAGTATCTCTCAAATTCGCGCTCTTTTCAGAGTTCCAGACTTTGAATCCGAATCGCTTGGGGCCGCTGAATTTGGCAATGATTTGTCGTTCCACGAACAAAACCCTGATGATGTGAATTTTTACATTGCCTCCGAGGCTCTGTCTGATGATTCTGCTTCTCATGAGGGAGAAATTTCTTTTGAACCCAATACCGACATCGAACTTGCAAACCCTGAATTACTCTCTGACGAATCCATTGAACACCAAAAGGCACTTGCCTCGATTGATCTTAACTTGCCAAATTTTGATTTCTTGAATGACTCAGGCATCAAAGAATCAGTCACTCTTGAAACAAATATGGAGGCCAGCAGCCACACAGTCCCTAATATTTTCACTCAAGAATCATCTGCATTACCATCCTCCACTGACATGCTGACAAAGGCATGGTTGGAAAATGAGCGGCAAATCGCTCTTTTTGAAGACATGACGCACAAAAAGACCGGCCACCCTGTGGCCTCTGACCACTTATTCTCTGCTTCGATTGATACCGGCTTGGAAGGGCCCGATTCCCTCAAAGCATCCAAAGCAGCCCCGCAGAGTAAAGAAAACAAAGAACCAATGATAGAAACAGCCCTCACCCAGGAAAAAATGAAAGCTGAAAAACCCAACCATCACCATCATTCGATGGAAAAAATTTCAGTTTAGCAAGTCCCCTGATGCACTGAAACACTCCCGTTTGTTAAGACAAAAAAGAGCCTCCAGTGGAGTTGTCAGATCAGCCAAAAAATTCCTTCTGACCAAGCAGGAGCGGACGCTTGTTTTTCAGCACATATTCAGATCGGAAAGGCTCAATCAAGAATTATTATTGGTTCTTGTGAATTGCTGAGTGACGTAGCTTTGCAGGCCGTTGAGGGTGCCCATTTTGGCATCCAGACTGGTGTATTGCTGGCGCAATCTTTTTTCATAGGCGGCAGCTCTGTCATTTAGATCATTTTGTTTGTCAGAATTTCTCTCTATCAATTTTTTCAGACCGTCAGTTTGATTGGCAACCGTGCCATTGAAACCAGTCAATTGATCAACCAAGCGTCGTATTCGAATGGCAATGCCCTCATTGGAAGGATCAGTGATATTGATGTTTCCCAGAATTTTTTGCAATTCACTGGGGTTGCCGATGGCCCCGCTTAACTTACTTTCATTGACTTGAATGGAGCCATCGCGCTGCACATCAAAACCAATGTCAGACGAACGACCAAAAGTACTTGACGCTGTGCTTCCTGCAGCCAACAAATTACGCATCTGAGCACGCAT
>JBEIRS010000102.1:0-5567 GCA_040375795.1 Methylibium sp. | reverse complement strand
GGATGTACTTTTACCTGATCCAGTGGCCCCCACAAAAACCACGAGCCCGTGTTTTTTGAGGGCCACTTCCTTGAGAACCTGTGGTAGGTTCAAACTGTCAATGGTGGGCATGATGGCTGGGATGGTACGAAAAACCAAACCAACCCAGCCTTGTTGAAGAAAGGCATTGACTCGAAAGCGCCCCACCCCTTGGGGTGAGATTGCAAAATTGCACTCTTTGGTTTTTTCAAATTCGGCGGCTTGGCGGTCGTTCATGACAGCCCTGGCGAGGGCCAGGGTGTGCTGTCCCGTCAGTGGTTGAGGTGAAACTTTTTGGAGCTTGCCGTCCACCTTGATGGCCGGAGGAAAATCTGCCGTAAGAAAAAGATCAGACCCCCCTCGAGATACCATGATACGAAGCAAGTCATTCACCAATTTTGAAGCTTGAGACTGATCCATGATAACGACCCTTTAAATACATCGAGCTACAACACGGAGCATGATTTCGATCACCCTGGGAAATTTTCAGGGAATTTCGCTTTCGTGCGGGCTTCTGCGGCAGAAATGATGTTGCGGCGCACCAGGTCGGTCAAGTTTTGATCCATTGTTTGCATACCCACATTGTTGCCAGTTTGCATGGCAGAGTACATTTGGGCAATCTTATTTTCGCGAATCAAATTGCGAATGGCTGGGGTTCCCAGCATAATTTCATGTACCGCCACCCGGCCCGATTCATCCTTGAGCTTACAGAGGGTTTGGGAAATCGCCGCCACAAGAGACTCCGAAAGCATGGCGCGAATCATTTCCTTCTCGGCAGCAGGGAATACATCAACCACCCGGTCTACGGTTTTGGCGGCGCTTGATGTATGCAGAGTGCCAAACACCAAATGCCCGGTTTCTGCGGCGGTCAAGGCTAAGCGGATGGTTTCCAGGTCACGCAGCTCACCTACCAAAATGGCGTCAGGATCTTCGCGCAGCGCAGATCTTAAGGCATTCGAAAAGCTCAGTGTGTGGGGGCCGACTTCGCGTTGGTTGATGAGAGATTTTTTAGAATCATGGACAAATTCGATGGGGTCTTCAATGGTCAGAATATGGCTGTATTCATTATCATTGAGGTGGTTGATCATGGCGGCCAGGGTGGTGGATTTTCCCGAGCCAGTGGACCCAGTGACCAGAACCAGGCCCCGCGGTTTGAGGGCCAAATCTCCGAAGATCTTCGGGGCATGGAGATCCTCAAGGGTCAAAATTTTCGATGGAATGGTTCGAAACACTGCCCCTGCCCCTCGGTTTTGATTGAAGGCATTGACACGAAACCGGGCCAAGCCCTGTATTTCAAAGGAAAAATCGCATTCGAGCGTTTCTTCATATATCTTGCGTTGAAAATCATTCATGATGTCGTACACCATGTCATGAACTTGTGTGTGTTCAAGGGGGTCAACATTGATTCTTCGCACATCTCCATTCACGCGGATCATGGGGGATAGGCCCGCTGAAAGATGCAAATCAGAAGCTTTGTTTTTGACCGAAAAAGCGAGTAATTGGGTGATATCCATATTGATGAGTACAGTCACAAAAATACAAAGATGAACCTTAATGAACACCTCAATGGTGAAGCATCATCTTGGGGCTGATTATGGCGACGATTGAGAGCAACATACAACAGGTAAAAGACCGAATCGCAAAAGCTTGCCGTGATTCGCATCGTCCCGAGCACAGTGTCACGCTATTGGTCGTCAGCAAGACCTTTGGCGCCGAGGCTGTTCGGGAGGCGATGGCGGCAGGAGCTTGGCAGTTTGGTGAAAATTATGTGCAAGAGGCTCTGGAAAAAATTCGTGCCCTGGCAGATTGTCGTGCAAAAATTCACTGGCATCTGATTGGCCCCCTGCAAAGCAATAAAACCCGGCTGGTGGCCGAAAATTTTGATTGGGTGCACACGATTGATCGCTTCAAAATTGCTGAGCGTTTGAGTGCGCAACGCCCCCATCATTGTCCTCCTTTGCAAATTTGCCTCCAGGTGAATATCAGTGAAGAGCCGGGCAAAGCGGGTTTGTCCGTCAGTGACGTATTGCCCATGGCTCAACTTGTGTCACAGCTTCCTCGATTGACGCTGCGTGGTTTGATGAGTATCCCTCAAGCCCAGGAGAATCCGGCCTTGCAAGCGGTTTCGCATCGGCGCTTGCGTGAATTGTTGAATGACTTGCGTGCACATGGTTTGAGTCTGGACACGCTGTCGATGGGAATGAGTGCTGATTTGGCTGTGGCGATTGAGCAGGGCTCGACGATGGTTCGAGTGGGTTCAGCTGTGTTTGGGGGGCGAACCAAAAAAATCTGATACTGAACGATCCAGCACGAGATGCACTCGGAGGGCGTTGCCCCTTTGCTCATACTCTCCTCAAATAGCCACGCTACTTTGTTTGGGGGCACTCAGAGGGGAAAAAAATTCTGTCTTTTAGACATTCCCAAATGGGCGTCAGCTGGGTTGGCAGGGCAGGGAGATTGCCAAGATCTATTCGGCTTTCGATGGGGCTGTGAAAATCGCTTCCCCGTGAGGCCATCAGGTCAAATTCAAGTGCTACGTCTGTGTATTTGATGGCATCTTCGCTGGAGTGGCTTCCGGTAAGCACCTCGATGCCGCGCCCACCGTGCCCTTTAAACTCAAGAAATAAAGCATATTCTTGATTGGGGGTCAGCTTGTAGCGAGCCGGATGAGCGATCACGGCTTCACCGCCAGCCTGTAAAATCCACTGAACCGCATCACCCAGACGAGCCCAACGGTGAGGAACAAAGCCGGGCTTGCCTTCAGTCAGAAAGCGCCGAAAGACTTCATGGGTATTTTGGCAAACGCCAATTTCTACCAAGTACCTTGCGAAGTGAGTTCGAGAAATGAGCGCAGGGTTGTTGGTGTATCGCAAAGCGCCCTCAAAGGCTTGTTTGATCCCTGCTTTTTCAAGGCTTGCAGCCATTTGTTCAGCACGCTCTAGGCGGCCACCCCGGGTGGCTTGAAGGCCTTCGAGCAAAATGGGATTTTGCAGATCAAAACCCAGGCCCACAATGTGTATCGTGGTGCCGACAAAGGACACCGAGATTTCAGTGCCTGAAAGAAAGGGTAAACCAACGGCCATTGCAGCATGGAGAGCGCGTTGCAAGCCAGCAATTTCATCGTGATCAGTGAGCGCCCATAACTCGACCCCATTGGCCTTGGCCCGGGCGGCCAAGGCTTCAGGTTCAAGGGTTCCGTCAGAGATGCATGAATGAGAATGCAAGTCTGCGTTGAGCCAGGCCGGATGGTGTGGGGTTTGAAAATTAGCCTTCACAAGCCTTATTGTAGTTTGCTACGCCATAAAATGGGGTTTTGCGGAGATGCTTTCATTTGTAATTCTTCATTTTTATTTTTGACTCTTTTGACTCCAGATGGATGTTGCGCTTGCTTTGTGTGCCGTGTGCCTGGCTTATTTGGTCGGTTCACTCTCTTTTGCGGTCATTGTCAGTCGGTGTTTGGGGCTGAGCGATCCTCGCAGTTATGGTTCAGGAAATCCGGGGGCCACCAATGTGTTGAGGTCTGGCCATAAAGGGGCTGCTTTGCTAACTTTGTTGTTTGATCTGCTGAAGGGTGTACTGCCTGTTTGGCTCACCCAGCGCGGTGTGAGTATCGGCTTGCTGTGGGGAGAAACGGTGGCCGCGGTCGCGATGGCGGCATTTCTTGGACACCTTTGGCCCATTTTTTTCAAATTCAAAGGGGGCAAAGGAGTGGCGACTGCCGCGGGTGTTTTGTTGGCCATGAACCCCTGGCTTGGGCTGGCCACTTTATTAACTTGGTTGTTGATGGCAGGGGTTTTTCGCTATTCCTCTTTGGCGGCCTTGGTGGCTGCGGGGCTGGCGCCTTTGTACCATCTGTTGATGAGTGATTTCAGGCCAAGCGCTCAAACCTTGGCGATTTTTTTCATCAGTATCATGCTGATATGGCGTCATCAAGGCAATATCAAAAAACTGTATCAAGGTACTGAAAGCAAGCTGGGTGGACGTCCTTCGCCGCCTGCGGTCAGGCTCATTTCCTCAGACACTTCTTTTCATTCTGAAAATCAAAAACCATGACAAGCCCAATTCAACGTTTTCATGTCGGCAAACGCCTTTCTGAAATGGCCATTTTCAATCGAACCGTATTTTTGGCCGGGCAAGTGGCTGCTGATGGCACTCAAGACATTCGTGGTCAAACGCGGCAGGTTCTTGAGGCCATTGATCAACTTTTGGCTGAGGCTCAAACTGACAAGTCGCATATTTTGAGAGTCGACATTCACCTCGCTGACATGGCTGATTTTGCTGGCATGAACGAGGTTTGGGATGCTTGGGTGGCCCCAGACCATGCGCCTCCCCGCGCCACTGTTCAATCTGCCTTGGCTGACCCCCGCTGGAAGGTGGAAATGGTCGTGACGGCAGCGATGGCTTCGTCTATTTGAGCAAATTTTTAGGCTTGAAGCACAGCACCATCCTGGTTTTAAAAAATCGATCTCCTTTCTTCGAGGTTTCCCCCATGAATTGGTTCAAGTATGCGGCTCCTCGGCGCTTTTATGATTTGGCCGGACGAGTCATTCCTGTATTCGGCATACTGGCTTTGATTTTTGCCTTATTTGGTCTGGTTTTAGGCTTGTTACTCGCCCCGACCGATGCACAGCAGGGGGATGTTTACCGCATTATTTACATTCATGTGCCAGCAGCCTGGATGTCTATGCTGGTGTACTTGGCAATGGCTTTATGGGCTGGTGTTGGTTTGGTATTGAACGCTCGCCTGGCTTTTTTGTTCGCCCGTGCCTTGGCCCCAACTGGGGCATGGATGACTTTTATTGCCTTATGGACAGGGGCCCTTTGGGGCAAACCCACATGGGGTACGTGGTGGGTATGGGATGCCCGGCTGACTTCAGAATTAATTTTACTGTTTCTCTATATTGGGTTTTTATCTTTGCATTCAGCCATTGATGATCCCCGAAGGGCAGACCGAGCTGCCGCTTTGCTGGCCTTGGTGGGTGTAGTGAATATCCCTGTCATTTATTTTTCAGTGCAATGGTGGAACACTTTGCACCAAGGTGCCTCAATCAGCCTCACCAAGGCCCCAAGCATGGCACCCATCATGCTTGCTGGCATGTTGATCATGTCATGTGCATTCTGGATGTATTGCATTGCCACCACACTCGCCCGAGCTCGATGCTTGATCCTTGAGCGCGAGCGCCATACAGCCTGGGCTCAGGGGGCCTTGCAATGAAAATCAGCAGCAGCATGGCTTGGTTAAGCTGGTCAGATTTTTGGGCTATGGGCAGCTATGCTTTTTATGTTTGGGGAGCTTTTGGAGTGACTGCCTTGGTCATTGTGATTGAGCTTTGGTTTTTGCGTCAATTACGGCAAAAATTAAAAACGCTTAAACATTCTGAGCATTCAGTAGAGTCAATAGACTGACACACCCGCATGATGGGATTCTTCAAAAACTCCCTTGACTGATGTCGTCATTCCTGAATGAGGCTCTTAATTTTTTTGAATCAGGCCAGGAATGCCACTGCGAATTTCACGAAAAGCCTTTGAAATCGGTGTATTTCGGACAT
>JBEIRS010000133.1:0-4488 GCA_040375795.1 Methylibium sp. | reverse complement strand
TGGTTGGCTGTTGCCTGGGCACTGGAGGCCTGAGGCCATCATATGCCAGACTTTGCTCTTTATTTAGACAATCTCACAATCACTCACCATCGTCATCCGGTGGTCCACCACCTCAGCGGCCAGGTTCCCCGAGCCTCACTCACAGCCGTGATCGGCCCCAATGGAGCGGGCAAAAGCAGCCTGCTTGAAGCCCTCGTAGGCAGTGTTCCCCCAGCCACCGGGAGCCTGACTTTCGCCCCCGATCTACACCACAATATTGCTTACCTGCCCCAACAAACCTTGATCGACCGTCATTTTCCGGTACGGGTTCTAGATGCCGTTCAAATGGGTGCTTGGCACTTGCTTGGCTCTTTCAGAGCAGCATCTTCAACCTTGCGGGAGCGGGCTCAACAGGCCTTGGCCAGCGTAGGTTTACAGCACTTTGAAAACCGTTTCATCGGTGAATTATCAGTGGGACAATTTCAGCGTGCTCTGTTTGCAAGGCTCCTGCTGCAAGATGCTCGGCTGATTCTTCTTGATGAACCCTTTAACGCCATGGATAGCCAGACCTGTGAAGATCTTCTTGATCTGGTGTCCCAATGGAGGCAAGAAGGCCGTACCGTGCTGGCTGTATTACATGACCTGAATCAAGTCAAAAAATATTTTGATCAGACCTTGCTTTTATCCCGAGAACCCATTGCCTGGGGCCCCACCCAAGATGTTTTAACCCCGGAAAACCTGCTTCGAGCATATCAAATGTCCATCCACTGGGATGAAAACGCAGCGGACTGCTTACGCACACCCATCCTCTCGCAGCCTAAAGGGCGAGCTCCCTTTTGACCCAGCATGGCACCATGACTTTATACGAGATCCTGATTCAGCCTTTTGTGGAATTTGGTTTCATGCGCCGCACTTTGGTGGCTTGCCTATGTCTGGCGATCTCTGGGGCTCCCCTGGGAACTCTTTTGGTGTTGCGACGAATGAGCCTGATGGGTGATGCCATGTCTCACGCGCTGTTACCTGGTGCAGCGATTGCTTTTGCGATGGCGGGTTTCTCGATGGGGGCCATGAGCCTGGGGGCTTTTTTGGCTGCACTGGGGGTGGCCCTCTTGGCCGGATACTTAAGTCGAGTGACAAATCAAAAAGAAGATGCGAGTATTGCTGCATTTTATTTGATAGCCTTGGCTGCAGGAGTGATGATCATCTCTGCTTATGGCAGTGCAGTGGATTTACTTCACTTGCTCTTTGGAAGTGCTCTGGCTGTCGATGAAAATGCGTTGATCGGGATGGCGATGGTGACTTCCATCATCCTGATTGTGCTGGCCCTGATTTACCGGCCCTTGATTTTAGAATGTTTTGATCCTGTTTTTTTGCGGACATCCAGAGGGCCGGGGGCTCTTGTGCATTTATGTTTTCTTTGTTTGGTGGTGTTGAATCTTGTGGCGTGTTTTTTAACCCTGGGCAGCATGATGTCGATTGGCTTACTGATGTTGCCTGCAATTGCAGCACGGCTTTGGGTGCATGATATTGGGGCTTTATCAATCACGGCTGGAACCCTTTCAATCAGCAGTTCTGTGCTGGGCTTGATTCTCTCTTTTCATCTTTCTTTGCCAACAGGGCCAAGCATTGTGTTAATCGCTGGAGGCTTTTATGGCGTGTCTCTTTTGTTAGGCACACAGGGTGGGTGGCTGAGCCGCAAACTCGCCTTGCAAAGCCACCGAGAATCTTAGTCCACACGAGAGGCATTGCAAATGCGTCGATGTTCGCTCAGGTGGCCAAGCTTTCATGCATGGATTTTCTGGGTGCTGGCAGCATCCCCGATGGCCTATATTGGGGCCGAGGAATCCAATTCCAACGCAGTGCCAAGCCGATACCTGGCAAATCCTATGGGGCCAATCACCTTGAAATACAAGCTTCAACGGGGATTTTTTTCAGGTGAAGGCCAATTAGACTGGCGTCCTCAAGGACCAAAGTACAGCCTCTCAATGACAGGGCTGCTTGCCGGCCTTCGACTGCTGGAGCAAAAAAGTATAGGCACGATAGACCACCATGGCTTGTCTCCTCAACAATTTTTTGATCAACGCGCCCGCAACCCGGCGCAAACCGCGACGCTTCTGAGCAGCGAAAAACGCATCATCTATTCTGACGCCCAAGATGCCCCCTGGATGCCAGGAACCCAAGACCGACTCAGCTGGATGATCCAGCTCCCGGCAATCATTCACAACCTTCCAGAGCCCAGCAAGCCTGGGGAGCGTATTATTTTGTATATCACCGGAGCACGCGGCGACGCGGATATCTGGCGGTTTCAATTTGTTGCAATAGAAACCATCTCAACCCCCCTTGGGCCGATCATGAGCCACAAGTGGGTCAGGGAAGCTCGCCGAGATTTTGATTCAAAGGTTCAAGTTTGGCTTGACCCCCAACGCAACCACCTGCCTGTTCGAGCTGAACTGGCCTCGACAGACGGCACACGGATCGAATTGCTGCTCAGTCACATCCATTGATGTTCAATCCAGCGCAGCAAATACTTTTTATCTATGCAAAGCCGATTCAGAGTGGGCTGCTGCGAGCCGTGCTCGAACGTGCAAAGCGCAGGCTGCAAATAAAAACAGGCAAAGGGCCACTTGTAGGGCAGCCAAAACAGCACTCAGGCCTTGATCACTGGTGGCACGCACAACACCCTCTGTAAAATAAACCCACACCAAAAGGCTCACCCAACGGTAGGTGTACATTCGGTTTTTCAAAATCCCTGCCAAAGGCCAAGTCAAGGGCAGCACTTTCAAGGCCAGCATCCCATGCCCTATAGGGGCCCAGAAGAGCTCCCAGCCCAACCCGAGCACGATCAGGCTTAGCAAACTGAAAACAGCCAGCCAGCGAGAAGCCACCACCGATTGAGATGGCTTGGTGGGGCAAGAAGAAAATTCACGGGTATTCACAGAGGATTTGATCGGCATCAAAATACGTGGCATCGATGAAAATACCCTTTTCTAAAGGGCATTTTCAGGTGAGTGGTTCAACAAAGTTTATGAGAAGCAGTATTCGTTTCAGCAGTATCCAAGAAAAATTCTCGCAAGCCAGCATCGCTCTTGAAGAATGGCCTTGGAGAGACATGCTCGGCACCTTGTACTTACGTTTTCGGGAGGATCGACTTGGACTGGTTGCAGGCAGTTTGACCTTCACGACATTGATTTCTTTGGTGCCTTTGCTGACCGTGATGCTGGCTATATTTGCAGCCTTTCCAGTGTTTAGTGATTTTCAAGCAGCCCTTGAGCAGTATTTTCTTCGCCGTTTGATCCCCGAAGATATTGCCAAACCTGTTTTACGGTCTCTCACACAATTTTCATCAAAAGCTCAGGGTCTGGGTGCGCTTGGTGTTGTATTTTTGATTATCTCAGTGCAAGCCCTGATGCTCACAATCGACCGCACTCTCAACACGATTTGGCGCATTCGTCAACCTCGGCCTTTCGGCTCAAGAATGGTCTTGTATTGGGCAGCGGCAACCCTTGGCCCCCTGTTGTTGGGTGGAAGCCTATCGGTCACATCCTATGTGGTCTCGGCTTCGAGAGGTTGGGTCAGTGGATTGCCAGGGGGAGTTGCCTTTTTTCTTGGGCTCATTCAATTTTTATGGCTCACCTTCGGCTTGACGGCTCTTTTCCGTTTTGTTCCAAATACCTACGTGCGCTGGCGTCATGCGTTTCTTGGTGCGATGGTGGCCATGGTGGGGTTTGAGTTGATGAAACGTGGCCTAAGCTGGTACTTAAACATCGTCCCAACCTACGCCATCATTTATGGCGCTTTTGCAACCGTCCCCATTTTACTCATTTGGATTTTTTTGAGTTGGAACACTTTTTTGATGGGGGCCGTGATAGCAGCCTACGCGCCAAGCCTGAATCTGGGCCTGCTACGTTATACCGATGTTGCTGGCGCACGATTTCAATTGGCGCTCAGCATTTTGCGCTTGTTGGCCCATTCCCGAAGCTCGGAACAGCGTGGCTTGCGCATCGAAGATCTCTCCAAGTCATTACAAACCGACCCATTACAAATGGGGCCAATTTTGGATCAATTGATCAGCCTGGATTGGGTAGCCCGCCTTGATGAACCTAAAAGCCCACGCTATGTGCTTATTTGTGAACCTGAAAAAACCTTGGCAGCGCCTTTGATTACAGTTTTTTTGCTAGAACCCTCTCCCGATGTGATGGGCCTATGGAACCATGCGCATTTTGACAAAATCCAATTGCAAACCATTCTTTTGAATAAAACTTAAATAAAACCAGCTGTCTTGTTTCATCAGTTTGCGTCAGCACCGAGAGCGGCCTGGTGCCCCGCGCGCAAGACACCATGACGATTGAAGTCAAAAAGTTATACTTTATAACGAACCCTTCGGAGCAGACACCCCATGAGCAAACCACTGCAAGAGGCCTACATCGTAGCAGCCACCCGAACACCCGTCGGCAAAGCCCATCGAGGCTGCTTCAAAAATACACGGCCTGATGACCTCCTCATTGCGGC
>JBEIRS010000262.1:0-2496 GCA_040375795.1 Methylibium sp. | reverse complement strand
GAGCGCGTCCCGGGTTTGTAAAGCCACCAGTCGGCACAACCCCCGTCGGTGCTGCAGGGCAGCTTCTTTGGGTTCATCAAAGACTTCAATGCTCACATGATCTCTTTTGTCAATCAGGGCCGGAAAGCCAATCAAAAATTGGCCGCCCCTTTGCACTTCGAGCAATTCTGGCAGCGTTGCAAATGACCAATCCACATAGCGTGCAGGTTCAGCCTGCGCTGCCGGGGGGGCTGGGACAAGTGGCTGAGCCACAGGCCCTTGATTGTGAGGATTTGATTGTAAGGACTGGGTAGTCGATGCGCTTGGTGCAGCCCCCAGCGTTTGGGCCATCTTAAGTGGGGCCAAAGCCTGAAATGCAGAGCGAGCCTGCCCCCCAAGAGAACCCTTCAGCGCTGCCAAATGACGCCCCATCCCCAATTGGCGGCCATGATCATCCACAACATTGAAGTTCATGAAAAAATGAGCGGGTAACACCTCGGGCTTGAAATCTGATTTTTTGAGATCCAGCTGGGTAGATTCGCGCACGGCTTTAAGCAGTTCATCCAGCAAACCGCTGCGGGGCGCTATAGAGCTTGCAGCGATTTGATCAGTGAAACGCTGGGCATATTCGGATAAAGGTAGAAGACGTGAGCGTGGTTTTTGATGCAAAGTTTTCAGCAGCGCCAATACCTTGTCTTTCAACATGCCGGGCACCAACCACTCACAAGGGGTTTCATCCATTTGATTTAAAGCCCAGAGTGGCACCGTCACGGTGACCCCATCTTTGGGGTCATTGGGCTCATGCAAGTAGGTGCAATGACAGTCTATGCCCCCAAGCCGCAGCAAATTCGGGAAGGATGCCGTTGTCACGCTCAAAGCCTCGTGCCTCATGATGTCATCACGAGTCAACATGAGTAATTGAGGATGATTGCTGCTGTGTTGACGGTACCAGCGCTCGAGGGAAGAGGTGCTGCAAACTTCAGGCGGGAGATGTTCTTTGTAAAACGCTTCAATCAAATCGTCATCAACCAATACATCTTGTCGGCGTGATTTGTGCTCAAGTTCCTGAATTTGTGCCCACAGGCGACGATTGGCGGCCAGGAAGGGCAATCGGGCGTCAATGTCATCAGCCACCAACGCTTCCCGAATAAAAATTTCACGTGCGCCCGATGGATCGACCCGGGCAAAATTCACTCGCTTGTTGTGATAAATAAATAAGCCGTAAATACTTGCCCGCTCTAGGGCAATGACCTCCCCGGCTTTTTTCTCCCAGTGTGGTTCAAGGAGCTGGGTCTTGATGAGGTGGGGGGCCAAAGCCGTCAGCCATTGAGGCTCAATGCTGGCGATCCCGCGTGCATATAAACGCTGTGTTTCAACGATTTCGGCCGCCATGATCCAGCGGCCTGGCTTGCGCGACAAATGTACACCTGGATGCTTATAAAATTTGATGCCCCGAGCACCAAGGTAGGTGTCTTCAGTGTCACTTTTGCAAGCAATATTCCCCAGCAAACCAGCCAGCAGGGACAGATGTAACTGCTCATAAGTGGCAGGGCTGCGATTGAAACGCCAACCTTTTTCACTGACCACCGTGTGCAATTGAGAATAAATATCTCGCCACTCGCGCACCCGACGCTGTGAGAGAAAGTTTTCACGCATGGCTTGCTCTTGTTTACGCACCGAAAGTTTGGGTGCCGGCGTCTCTGTGGCAGGGTGTCCACGCAATCCCTCAAGCCAGGCCCATAATTTCAAAATCCCTGTAAACTCGGACTTTTCATCATCAAATTTACGATGGGCTTGATCTGCCGCCTGTTGCTGCTCCAGGGGGCGCTCGCGTACATCTTGCACGCTCATCGCACTGGCAATCACGAGCACCTCAGAAAGCGCCTGTCGATGGCGGGCTTCCAGAATCATCCGACCGATCCGGGGGTCTAGAGGTAAGCGGGAGAGTTCTTGGCCGATGGAAGTGAGTTCATGGGCTTCATTGACACCCCCCAGTTCATGCAAAAGTTGATAACCATCGACGATGGCCCGCTTTGGAGGGGGCTCAAGGAAAGCAAAATCCTCAACCCGGCCAAGCCCCAACGCTTTCATGCGCAAAATCACTCCGGCCAGAGAAGATCGAAGAATTTCAGGGTCTGTAAATGGCGGACGGCCCTCAAAATTTGCCAAATCATAAAGTCGAATACAGACGCCATTGCTGACACGCCCGCATCGACCCGCACGTTGATTGGCGGCTGCCTGGCTCACTGGCTCAAGCAATAACTGCTCAACTTTATTGCGGTAGCTGTAGCGTTTGATTCTGGCGGTTCCGGCGTCAATCACGCCGCGAATTCCTGGCACCGTCAGGGAAGTTTCGGCGACGTTGGTTGATAAAACAATGCGCCGCGCACCATGAGGTTCAAAGATCGCATCTTGCTCTGATTGACTCAGCCGCGAAAACAAAGGCAAGACCTCTACCCCCAAGGGGTGATGACGACGTAAATGCTCAGCAGCCTCTCGAATTTCACGCTCGCCTGG
>JBEIRS010000293.1:0-2017 GCA_040375795.1 Methylibium sp. | reverse complement strand
GTCAAAATCGTGCTGTGGTAAAGAACATCATGCAAAATCGCCAAAAATGCTTGGCGGCTGTCTTGGTGCAAAAGCCGCAGCAAACCCATGAAAGAAAGATAATCAGAATTGCCTAAACCAAATATTCGTAAAGCCTCTTCAGACAATATCAGTCCGATGTGGGGTTTCCAATCAAAGCTTCCAATGCGTGCCAAATTATGAGCACGAGCCAATTTGGCTTTACTACTCTCAAGCTCCATGCGGGTTTTACTGGCACGCAGCAAATGTCTGAGCCTGCCGGCCAAAAGATTCCATTGATGAGACTTGACGAAAAAATCTGTGGCGCCACTTTCATAAGCTCGATTGATTGATGCTTCATCATCCAATCCAGTCACCATCAAGACAGGAAGATTCTCTAGCGTTGGCAATTCTCTGAGCTCTTGACAAGTTTCAAAGCCATCGAGTCCCGGCATCAGTGCGTCGACAATCACAACATCAGGCAAGCATTCAGTCAGAATTTCTAAGGCACGTTGACCACCATCGGCTTCGATGACCTCAAACCCGCGTTCTTTGAGTGCTGCCGAGGTCAAGAGCAAATTGACCTCATCGTCATCCACCAAGAGAACCTTGGGTTTCACCAAACTGGCTGCAGCACTGATTTTTTCGTCTGGGGTCATGTTCTTGAATCCAACAAATTTTTAAGTGCTTCAGAGACGAGGGAAATTTCATGACGCAAATCAAAGACCCGTTGATCTAAGTCGAGGTGCTTGGGTGTCTCTGAGCGAGTCCATGCTTCTAGATCGGCGCAATCTTTGGAAAGTTTAGTGGCACCGATGCTCGCAGATGATGATTTGAAGGTATGCGCCACATGTCGCACACCTGCCAAGTCTTGAGCTTGCCTCGCCTGATCAAGTTGAGGCACCAATCTTTCAACCGATTTCAAGAAAGCCATCAAGACCCGCTCTACCAATCGATTTTGCCCCCGAGGATCCAATTCACGCAAACGGTTCATGGCTTGAGGGTCAAGAAGAGGGGGCGGGGTGTCTACAGGTGGTGGCGTTGTTTCACAGTTTTGATTGACCAAAAGTGAATCAGTAGAGCTTGCAGGGAAATGTTTTGACAGCATATTCACCAACTGGTTTTGCCAAAAGGGTTTAAAAAGGTAAGCATTAGACCCACGCCAAGCATCATGATATCGATCAAAATTCGGTTTGGCCCCATCACGCAGCGATGAACCTGCAAACCTCACAAAACTTGGCCTGCTTGGCATTGATTTTCGTTTTCAACACACTCATTTTGAGGGGATCCTCGAAGGTATACCGGACTGTTGATAATTACGTCACCAAATGGCTTGAATTGAGCCGCTTCATAGCCTATTGAGGCGCCTGTTCCACCAAACCATGCAAAATTTCTAGAACCTGAAGCGTGACAGTATCGGTCAGAGGCAAACCAATCGATGCGAACTCCACGGCGATGTCAGGCCAAGCCATGGCAAAACCAAGCTCACTGCTTCCGGCCACACCTGCTTTCACAAGGGCATGGCCAAGGGCTGAGCTTTGTAGTGCCACCACACGGAGAGCAGGAGCCCCGAGCAAAGGGTCTTGGGGGGGGGCTTGAAGCGTGACATGTTCGCCGTGGATCTCACCAACCTGCCATACTTGAAGTTGAGTGACCCCCAGTTCAGTACGCAATAACTCAGCCAGGAAATAAATTATGTCGACGCGCGAAGGGCCTGATTTCAATCGATGAATCAAAGGTTGCAGCAAGTGATACCAATCTGGCTGAGTCACGGCCGGAATTGGGGGCTGATTCTCTGTGCGATGGGTTTGCAATCGCCATAAAAACCATGCCGCGCTCAACACCACCAAAGCAACTAAAATCAAGGGCCCAAAATCAAGGCTCATTGTTGAACCTTGAGAGGTGCAGCAAGGCATCGAGTGTCTCGTTTCATAAGCAATAAGACACTTGCATTCAAAATACAGCCAGGTTGACTCACAGGCACGGCACTTTAATGAGCATGAAGATCTTGCAAATAGTC
>JBEIRS010000142.1:0-4359 GCA_040375795.1 Methylibium sp. | reverse complement strand
TGGGCGTTGTGAGGCGTGTCAAGGGGATGGCCTGATCAGGGTTGAAATGCATTTTCTGCCTGATGTTTATGTGCCTTGCGATGTATGCCTTGGCAAACGCTATAACCGGGAAACTCTTGAGGTACTTTACAAGGGCCGTAGCATTCATCACGTCCTCGAAATGACCGTGGAAGATGCTTGTGAATTTTTCAAGGCCATACCGGCTGTTTCGCGCAAGCTCAAAACCCTGATGGACGTGGGCCTCGCTTATATCCGGCTGGGACAAAATGCCACCACGCTCAGCGGTGGCGAGGCCCAGCGACTTAAATTGGCCTTGGAACTCAGCAAGCGAGACACGGGCCGCACCTTGTACATTCTCGACGAGCCCACCACTGGCCTGCATTTTTCTGATATTGCTCTTTTACTCCAAGTTTTACAACAGCTCTGTGATGCCGGCAACACCTTGGTGGTGATCGAGCATAACCTGGATGTGATTCAAAGTGCGGATTGGGTGATCGACATGGGCCCGGAAGGCGGCGTTGAAGGCGGTCAAGTGCTGGTCACAGGGGCCCCTGAAACTGTGGCAGAGCATCCTAAGAGCCACACTGGTCGATACTTGGCTCGCGCCCTGCGAGCAAGAAATCAGGCTGTCAATAAATGAAAAAATCAGCTTTTAAAGGTTTGGGGGCTGTTTGAACCTGCTTCAATTGTCCATTGAAGCGTTCATCTTTGGCTGTTTATGCCCGAATAAGCAAACGCAAAATATTGAATCAATCCATCGTGCTCCATGGACTCGGTTTTTCAGGTCTGACTACAATACGATTTTTGTTTCCTGGCCTTGTGATCATGCCTGCATCCACTCCCAGCTATCGTATCGCTCCCAGCCTCTTGTCGGCTGACTTTGCCTGCCTCGGAAACGAATTACGTCAGGTGATTGATGCCGGGGCTGATTGGATTCATTTTGATGTCATGGACAATCATTATGTGCCCAACTTGAGTCTGGGGCCGATGGTGTGCCAGGCTTTGCGACCTCACGCTGTTCAATGGGATGGCACATCAGTGCCGATAGACGTGCATTTGATGGTTCAGCCTGTGGATGCCCTGGCTTTGGCTTTTTGCCAGGCAGGGGCCGATGTGATCAGCTTTCACCCAGAAGCCTCAGCCCACATTGATCGCACTTTGCAGCTAATTCACGGGCATGGAAAACAAGCGGGGCTGGTGCTCAACCCAGCCACCCCACTGAGTACCCTCGAATGGGTGATCGACAGCGTTGATCTGGTGCTTATCATGAGTGTCAACCCTGGTTTTGGTGGCCAAAGCTTCATTCCTGGCACGCTAAAAAAAATTGAAAAGGCCCGCCGCTTGATTGAAGCCAGTGGCCGCGATATTCGTTTAGAAGTCGATGGCGGGATCAAGGTAGACAACATTCGTGCAGTGGCAGACGCTGGGGCTGACACGTTTGTGGCTGGCAGCGCGATTTTTAGCCAAACGGACTATCATGCAGTCATTCATGCCATGCGTCAACAATTAACACCAAGGCCAAGCTTCAACAAAGCAGCGGCTCATTCATGAGCTACAGCGTCAAAGAAATTTTTTATACCCTGCAAGGTGAAGGTGCCAACGCCGGTCGGCCAGCGGTATTTTGCCGCTTCGCGGGCTGCAATCTCTGGAGTGGCCGCGAAGTCGATCGCCTCCAAGCCACCTGCCAGTTTTGCGACACCGATTTTGTAGGTACCCACGGTACGCTCGGGGGCAAATACGAATCAGCTCAGGGTTTGGCGGCTTTGTTGGCAGCACAGTGGCCGTCACAGCATCAAGGCCCCCGCTTGACTGTGCTCACGGGAGGTGAGCCTTTGTTGCAAGTAGATACAGCCCTGATCCATGCCTTACATACTGAAGGGTTTATCATTGCTGTTGAATCCAACGGAACTGTGCCCGCCCCCCCCGGCCTTGACTGGTTGTGCATCAGCCCGAAAGCGGGTACTTTGCTGGTACAAAATCAGGGTCATGAGCTCAAAGTGGTGGTGCCGCAGCCCGGCTTGAACCTCCATCAATTGGCCACCCTGAACTTTCAACATCGTTATTTACAACCCATGGATGGCTTGTTCGCTCTTGACAATACCCGCTGGGCCATTGAATACTGTCTCGCTGACCCTCGGTGGCGCCTGAGCATCCAAACTCATAAAACCCTTGGTATCCGCTAGTTTTAGTTATGCTGCATGAAGTCACCCAACGCTTTTTCTTTGAAGCAGCCCACACCTTACAGCGCCACATTGAAACCGAACCCAGCTTGCGTATCCATGGGCACACTTATTGCGCTGAAGTGACCATGATGGGCCCCAAAGACCCCCTGACTGGGATGGTTCTTGATTTGGGCATTTTGCGCGAGCGTATTGGCATGCTGCGAGGCAAACTCGATCACCGATTTCTTGACGAGGTGTCCGGCCTCGAGCACCCGACCCTTGAAAGCTTATGTGATTTTATCATTCAGCAGCTGGATGTCTCGGGCTTGCCTGGCCGTCTTGTCAAAGTACGCGTGTGGCGTGAGCAAATGGGCGATGCCTGCACGGTCACCCAGTCTGAATAAATAAAGTACTCGTCAGCCACCAATGAATAGGTCTGATTTTCGGCCACCGAAGTGTCTCGTTGCATCAGTCGATGTCAGCACTGAGAGCGGTCTGGCGCCCCGCGCGCAAGGCGCCAACCACAGCGCTGCCTGGAGGCAGCATCTGGATTGGCCACGCCGCACCCGAGGATGCGTGGCTGCTCGAATGCAGCAAGACTGATGAAACAAGACACCAGCCTCCCATCGATTGTTCGATGGGTTTTTTTGTGTGCTTTGGGCATACTGGTATTTTTGCTCGGCCATGACCGGCTGGTCTCGCTATTTCAAGGCTCTGATCTGAAAATCATGGCAAGCCATGATCTGGCCAATGTTGCGCCTCTGGCGGCTTTGATTCGGCAACATACGGGAGTCCATGTCACTTTCGTTTTTGATGACTCCCTTGAACGCATTGAAGGCCTTCTTTCTGAACGCCATGATATTGATGCTGCTTGGTTCCCAGGCACTCACGAAATTTTCCTCAACCCCGCTGCAGCTTTGCAAGTCAAGCACCAAGCATCGATCATGACCTCGCCACTGGCGGTGGGCGTGAGCTTCTCTGTAGCCAAATCATTGGGCTGGATTGACCCCACTCGAAGTGCCAATTTAGGCTGGTCAGCGATTACAGACGCGGCATCGACCGGCCAGCTGGCTTTTGCCATGAACGACCCCAGCACTTTGGGTCAAGGCTGGATGGCTCTGAGCGGAGTGGCTGCCGCAGCGGCCATTGCACAAGGGCGAAATGCGCAATCGATGCCGATTGATCGGCTGGCACTGGCTGATTTTTTAACCGGCTATTGCTTGGCAGGGAAAAATTCATACGAGACTGGATCTCAATTTATCAAACAACAAGGCCAACAAGTCAACGGATGGATCAGCGAAGAAAGTCACCTGCTCATGCTCAATCAAAAGGGGCCCTTGAAAGAGCCTCTGGTATTGATTTACCCTCGCGAAGGCCCATCGACGGTCGATTACCCTTTGGTACTTTTGAACGAAGCCAAGCGTGACAACTATCAGAAGGTGCTGGACTTTCTTCAAGGCCCCATGGTGCAGTATTGGTTGGCCAGGCACACCTTACGCCGCCCCATTCATGGCGAGGTGGCCGCCAAAATGCTCAGTCAATTTCCCCCTTTGCCGACTGCCCCCGAAAGCACCTTCAACCCAGACCGGGCTTTTTCTGAGGCCATCTTGGATATTTATCTGCACGAATTCCGTCCACCGCAAACGTTGGCTTTACTTTTAGACACCAGCACATCCATGCAGGGTGTAAAGTACGAAAAACTCTTTACCTCACTCCAAGATTGGGTGTCTCAAGCCCCTCCCCTCAGCCACCGAATTTCGCACCTCAGTCCCCGGGACCGGCTTTGGGTTTTGCCTTTTGCTGAACGAAAAGGCGAAGCTCGATGGTTCCAAATGCCCCCCTCAAACTCGGATGCTTTGCCCTTCACTCAACCGCAACAAAGCCTGAGCGAATTCAAGGATTATCTTACCGGCCTCCAGCCTCAAAACGGGAACACGGGTAGCGCTTTGACAGAAAGCATGTTGGCTGCCTTGAACCTGATGCAATCTGAGCAAAGCCAAAAGCCTTTGTATCACTATTCGATGGTGATCCTGACGGATGGGTCTGGTTTAAGTTCTGACCGCCTTGCTCATTTTGAGCAAGCTTATGCCCAACGACCTCCAGCCCACCGTCAAATTCCTGTGTTCTGGATTCTTTTTGGTGATGCCTCACAAACAAATATCCACGCTTTGATCGAGATCACCGGGGGTAAAGTGTT
>JBEIRS010000060.1:0-6935 GCA_040375795.1 Methylibium sp. | reverse complement strand
GAACCATTCAGGTTGAAGTTCGGAAAAAACGTACCTTTATCAAGCGTGATGATATCGCTCCCAGTCTCGCTGAAGAGCACAAAGTTCCACAGTCTGAGCTGCAGGAGCTACAGCTTGGTGAACTGGAAGCTCAACGCCAGGCCGATCTTATTCGTGCACAAGAGGCTGAGATCGAAGAAAAACGTCGCCTCCTTGAGATTCAAGCTCAGCAAAAGCGCGAGGCTCAAGAGGCCCGAGAACGTGAAGAAGCTGAACTCAAACGGCGTGCTGAGGCTGAAGCTAAAGCGGCTGAAGCTAAAGCTGCTGAAGCTAAAGCTGCTGAAGCTAAAGCTGCTGAAGCTAAAGCGGCTGAAGCTAAAGCGGCTAAAGCCAAAGAAGCTGCTTCTTTGGATGTCACTTCCCCAGCGTTGAAAGCGGGCCTGGTAGTGAAGAATCCACCTGCGATACCTCCAGCCCCTTCTTCTGTGGCCGCACCCACTGAAATTAAGCCGCCCTTGAGGGTGATCAAAGCTGCACAAGTATCCGATGAAGAAAAACAGCGCGCTGCTGAACTAGCCAAGCGTCGTCAAGCCGCCGCAGAAGAAGCTCAGGCCATTCGAGCCATGATGGCTGCCCGTCGAAAAGGCCCTACAGCACCCGCACCCGCACCGGTCGCAACCCATGTGACAGCCACAACGCCCTCCCCTGCAACACCTCCCGCACCAACACCGACTGCAATTCAACCGTCAAAAACCAAACCATCCAAAGAAGGCATCAAGGGCACGATTCATAAAGCTTCAGCCTCTGCAGGCGCCCCTGTGGCCGCAGCCACCCCCGCAAGTGCAGGCAAACCAGGTGATAAAAAGTCCCTCAAGTCTGAAAAACTCTCCTCAAGCTGGGCGGATGATGCGGCCAAAAAAGCCCGAGTTAATCTCAAAGGGCGCACTGAGCCAGCGCCGGCAGCCGCGACCGGGCGTCCCGGGTGGCGGGCCCCCCGAGGAGGACGTCGGAATGAGCAACGTACCCCTGCCACTTTTGCTTCGGGTTTTGTTGCTCCCACCGAAGCAGTGGTTCAAAATGTGCACGTCCCTGAAACCATCAGTGTGGCAGACTTGGCTCACAAAATGAGCGTTAAAGCCTCGGAAGTCATCAAGCACTTGATGAAGCTGGGTCAGATGGTCACCATCAATCAGCAGCTTGATCAAGAAACCGCCATGATTGTTGTTGAGGAAATGGGCCACAATGCTTATCCTGCCAAGCTTGATGATCCAGAAGCCTTTCTGGCCCAAGAGTCTCCTGAGAATCATCATCAAGCAGTTCATCGTGCCCCAGTGGTTACCGTGATGGGACACGTCGATCATGGCAAAACCTCTTTGCTTGATTATATTCGTCGTACTCGTGTGGCCTCTGGTGAGGCGGGTGGTATCACACAGCATATTGGAGCCTATCACGTCACCACTCCAAACGGCATGATCACCTTTTTAGACACTCCTGGTCATGCCGCATTCACGGCCATGCGAGCCCGTGGCGCTAAGGCAACAGATATTGTCATTCTGGTGGTCGCCGCAGATGACGGGGTCATGCCCCAAACTCGTGAAGCCATTCATCATGCCAAAGCGGCGGGTGTCCCGATCGTGGTGGCCATGAACAAAATCGACAAGCCTGAAGCCAATATTGAGCGGCTCAAAAGTGAATTGGTCACTGAACAGGTTGTCCCTGAAGACTTTGGCGGAGATTCTCCCTTTGTCCCTGTCTCTGCCCGGACAGGCCAAGGCATTGATGATCTTCTCGAACAGGTGTTATTGCAAGCCGAAGTTTTAGAGCTTAAGGCTGTCAAGGAAACTTTGGCCAAAGGCTTGGTGATCGAAGCCAAGCTTGATAAAGGCCGAGGTCCAGTGGCGACCATTCTTGTGCAAACCGGAACCCTCAAACGTGGCGATGTGGTTTTGGCTGGCTCCACCTATGGTCGTGTTCGTGGCATGCTTGATGAAAATTTACTGGCGGTGAGCGAGGCTGGCCCCTCCATCCCTGTAGAAATCCAAGGATTGACTGACGTTCCTCAAGCGGGTGATGAATTCATCGTCTTGGCCGATGAGCGTCGGGCTCGTGAAATTGCCACCTTCCGTCAAGGCAAGTATCGCGACGTTAAACTGGCCAAACGTCAGGCTGCCAACCTCGAAAACATGATGGAGCAAATGGGCCAAGGTCACTTACAAACCCTGGCAATCATTGTCAAGGCAGACGTACAAGGCTCTCAAGAGGCCCTGGCAAGTGCCTTACTGGGTCTTGGCACCAATGAAGTGAAAGTGCACATTGTTCATGCCGCTGTCGGGGGCATTTCCGAAAGTGATGTCAATCTTGCCATTGCATCAAAAGCTGTCATTATTGGTTTCAACACCCGTGCGGATGCCGGGGCGCGTAAATTAGCGGATCACAACGGTGTCGATATTCGTTACTACAACATCATCTATGACGCTGTTGACGATATCAAGGCCGCCATGACCGGGATGTTGGCACCTGAACAGCGCGAAGAAATTTTAGGAACGGCTGAAATTCGCACTGTTTTCGTTGCCAGCAAAATCGGTACCGTGGCTGGCTCTATGGTCACCTCAGGCTTGGTGCGTCGAGGTGCCCGTTTCCGTTTATTGCGTCAAAATGTGGTTATTTATACCGGTGAAGTTGAGTCAGTGCGTCGCATCAAAGAAGATGTGCGTGAGGTCAAGGAAGGCTTTGAGTGCGGTATCAAACTCAAAAACTATAACGACATCGTAGAAGGCGATCAACTCGAAATTTTTGAAGTCAAGGAAGTTGCTCGGACCCTTTAATTCTTTTCTACGGTGCTCCCAACCCCACCTTTTGAATGAAGGTGGGGTTTGTGCTTGATGGCTCCACCGTTCTTTGTCTCCACAGGTTGTTGTCATGAAACACAAGCGTTCCATTCCCAATCGAAGTTTTCGTATCGCTGACCAGATTCAACGTGACTTGGCTGAACTCATTCGTGACTTGAAAGACCCCCGTATCGGGATGGTGACACTACATGCTGTTGATGTCTCGCCTGATTATGCCCACGCTAAAATTTTCTTTTCGCTGCTGGGTGGAAACCCTCAAGATTGCCAACAGGGCCTCAATGAAGCGGCAGGCTTCTTGCGCAATGGTTTGTTCAAGCGTTTACAGATTCATACCATTCCTACGCTGCATTTTGTATTTGACCAAACCACTGAGCGCGCAGCACAACTTCACCTGCTGATCACGCAGGCCAATGCTACCCGTGCCTCAGAAGATTCATGAATTTACCTCTTTCTGCCCGGACGCGCTGGCCCAAGCGCCCCGTGCATGGTGTGCTCTTGCTTGATAAGCCTCTGGGTTTGTCAAGTCATGACGCTTTACAAAAGGTACGTCGATTATTACGCGCAGAAAAAGCTGGGCATGCAGGCACCCTGGATCCGATGGCAGCCGGCTTGCTGCCTCTGTGTTTTGGTGCAGCTACCAAATTTTCTCAGGCCGGTCTCAATGCTGACAAAACCTATCGGGCTTTTGTCACATTGGGTCAAACCACCTCCACGGGTGACTTGGAAGGTCATGTTTTAAAAGAGCGCCCCGTACATGTCAGTCGCGAGCAATTTGATCACACTCTGACGCAATTCATCGGCGAGATTGATCAAATGCCACCCATGTACTCTGCACTCAAACATGAAGGCCAAGCGTTGTATGTTTATGCCCGGTCAGGTATTTGCGTTGAGCGTTCGGCGCGACGGGTTCAAATTCATCGCATTGATTTGCTGCAAGGCCAAGGAGCCGATTGGGTTCTGGATATCACTTGCAGTAAAGGGACTTACATTCGCACCCTGGTTGAAGACATCGGTGAAGCCTTGGGGTGTGGCGCTCACTTGGCGGGCCTGCGACGTTTATCTCATGGTTTTTTGAGCCTGGATCAGGCTTACACTCTAGAGCATCTGGCTGAACTTTCAGAGCTGGAACGTGATGCTCTGCTTCAAGGCCCTGACTTCTTGCTCACTCATTGGCCTGTTCATCGGCTGAATAACGCTGACGCTGCTCGCTTTCTTCGTGGGCTGCGTCGCCGGGTCGTGGCCCCGGATACATCTCATGTACGGGTGTATGGCCCCGAAACTCAAGCTTTTCTGGGCAGTGCCCACATTACCGCTGGCGATCTCATCCCAGATCGCCTTCTCAGCTCTCTGGAAGTTTCCGCTCTCCTGAGTCAATCTGTATCTTCTCTCGCTGTGTCGAGCACATCATGAGCCAAGCCATTCGAAATATTGCCATCATTGCCCATGTGGACCATGGAAAAACCACTCTGGTTGATCAACTCCTTCGTCAAAGCGGCACCTTTCGTGAAAATGAAAAAGTCGCTGAACGCATCATGGACAGCAACGATCTGGAAAAAGAGCGTGGTATCACGATCTTGGCAAAAAACTGTGCAGTTGAATGGCGAGGTACTCACATCAATATCGTCGATACCCCAGGGCACGCAGATTTCGGCGGCGAGGTCGAGCGTGTACTCTCTATGGTTGATAGTGTTTTATTATTGGTCGATGCGGTTGAGGGGCCCATGCCTCAAACTCGTTTTGTGACTAAAAAAGCCCTTGCTTTGGGGCTCAAGCCCATTGTGGTGGTAAACAAAGTTGATCGACCAGGCGCCCGCCCGGATTACGTCATCAATGCCACCTTTGATCTGTTTGACAAACTGGGCGCCACAGAAGAGCAACTTGATTTTCCAATCATCTATGCTTCAGGGTTGAATGGATGGGCCACTCTCAAGCAGGGCGAGAAAAGTGAAAACCTGGCTCCTTTGTTCGATGCCATTTTGAGGCATGTTCCCGCCCATCAAGGCCAGGCAGAGGCCCCGCTACAACTTCAAATCTGTTCTCTTGACTATTCAAGTTATGTGGGCCGTATCGGAATTGGTCGAATTAATCAGGGGCGCCTCAAACCGATGCAAAACGTGGCGGTTTACAGTGGCACGGAAAGCCAGCCTGTGCATGCTCGTGTCAACCAGGTTTTGAAATTTGAGGGCCTTGAGCGCGTACAAGCCACTGAGGCGGGGCCAGGGGATATTGTTCTTGTCAACGGCGTTGAAAATATTGGTATTGGTGTCACCTTGACCGACATTGAAAACCCCGTACCCCTTCCCATGCTCAAGGTCGATGAGCCCACATTGACGATGAATTTCTGTGTCAATAATTCGCCTTTGGCCGGTCGGGAAGGAAAATTTGTCACCAGTCGTCAAATCCGTGACCGTCTGGATCGTGAATTGCAATCGAATGTGGCACTGCGCGTCAAAGATACCGAGGAAGACGGGATTTTTGAGGTGTCAGGTCGGGGTGAATTGCACCTCACCATTTTGCTTGAAAATATGCGACGCGAGGGTTATGAATTGGCTGTTTCAAAGCCACGTGTCGTGTTTAGCGAAATCGAGGGAGTGCGTCATGAGCCTATCGAAATGGTCACTGCCGACGTCGAAGAGCAGCACCAGGGCGCAGTCATGCAGGCCCTTGGCGAGCGCAAGGCCGAGCTGGTGAATATGGAGCCCGATGGCATGGGTCGTGTTCGGCTTGAATACCGCATTCCAGCACGCGGCCTGATTGGCTTCCAGACTGAATTTCTTAATCTTACTCGTGGCACCGGCCTTATCAGCAATATCTTCGAGGGCTACGAGCCTTACAAAGGTGAAATTGAAGGTCGCAAAAATGGGGTATTGATCAGCCAAGACGATGGAGAGGCTGTCACTTATGCCCTAGGTAAACTGGATGACCGTGGCCGCATGTTTGTCAAGCCAGGCGACCCTTTATACGAAGGCATGGTGATCGGTATTCACAGCCGCGACAATGACCTGGTTGTCAACCCGGTTCGAGCCAAGCAGTTGACTAATTTTCGTGTTTCCGGCAAAGAAGACGCCATCAAATTGACGCCCCCCATTCAATTAACCCTCGAATATGCAGTTGAATTTATTGCCGACGATGAGTTGGTTGAAATCACACCCAAATCTATTCGGATTCGTAAAAGACACCTCAAAGAACATGAGCGAAAGCGCGCCAGCCGCGATCTGGGTTGATGTTTCTCTTTTGTCAAGGAGTTGCTGCTCCCAAGGCACTCCTTCGCTGAGATCCCAATTCAGTCATTGAAGCGCACGAAGTGAGCCAAATGAAATAGGGGGCAGGTGGGCTAGTGTCTCGTTCTGATGCCGTTTTTTGACTCGCCGTGCATCTGTCTTATAGGTTTTAAGCACCAGGCCCTGTGGACTGAACAAGCAGGTTTGGGGGCACTGCAGCGCCAGTGTGAGTCATGGGATGGCTGAATACTGAAATTCAATTTAGCTATAATCTGAAAGTGGCAGAAAATCCACGCCCAATGGCTTGGTTCTGTTCCCTGTCGGCCGCCGCGCGCGTCTGCATCAGGCAGCATAGAGTCAAGTAGGCTTCCGTGAAATCGCAAGCTCCTGTGAGCTTGCACTGTCATTACCCCTAAATCAACAACCTTTTAAGAATTGAAAATGCATCAGGTTTATCAAATAGCTAACACTGTGAAACCACCTCCCGGAGCACCTGAGACACCCAACCCCCACAGAGGAAGTGGCCGCAAAGGACAGCCCTCCATGTTGCCTGAAACACATGATTTGGCCATTTTGATTAAAAATAATTATTTCCTTATCCAAGGGCTGAACGTCACTGAGGCTCGCCAAACGATCAATTTGGCACAGCAAGGGAAGGTTTCTAATGAGGAGCTGATCAAACAGCTTCAATCTCGCTTCAAAGAAAAATTCACAAGCATCCCTGTCCTTCCCCCAGGATCTCAAGCTATCCCCAATTTATCCACCAAGGTCACCATCTTGAGTCCTGAGTCCTGATCCAATGGGCTTCCTCCCCCTCTCCTGTCCCTCTAACTGACTGTCGATGCGCATATTTTACTCCCACCGTTTAGCACACTCCTTCACTGAG
>JBEIRS010000053.1:0-7493 GCA_040375795.1 Methylibium sp. | reverse complement strand
GGCTTTGTACTCCGGGGCATTTTTGTCTGGCTTGAATAAAATTTTGTAAATTTGTTCATACACCGATGGGGGGCACTGACCACCCATCAATGCCTGGGCCCAGTGATCAATTTGGGTGGCGAGTTGTTTTTTTCGTTCAATCCCTGCCATGGCGGCCTGAAGAACCTCGGCGGTGGCTTTTTTGAACTGGCCTTTGCCCATGCGCCGAAAATAATGAGGGGCCTCGAAAAGCCGAAATAAAGCGGCAGTTTGTTGCGTCAGGTGTGCTTGAGCGCTGAAATAATCGCGGGCAAAATCAAGAAAATGAAACTCTTCCTCGGGGGCAAATTCCCAGGCCAGATCCAAATCAATTTCCTCGGCCAACCCCTGAGCTTGAGCGAATAAATCAGCAGGTCCGGGGCGGTCAAAGCGCAGCATCACCTGGGCTGATTTGACCTTGACCCGTTTGCCTGATTCCATCTCGAGTTGTAGTGACGTCTCAGACTCGGACATCACTCGCCCAGCCTGAAATTTGCCAGATTCTTCAAAAAGTGCGTATGTGCTCATGAATGCGATTGTCGCTGTTGTTATCGATCTTAGGGAGGCAAAAGGCCGCAAAGCCCTCTAAAATTATGTTTTGATTTCAGCTTCACAGGGGGTGGCCATGGCGCGCACGCTGTACGACAAAATCTGGGACGAGCACGTCGTTCATACCGAACATGACGGGACTGCAGTTCTCTACATCGACCGTCACTTGGTTCACGAGGTCACGAGCCCTCAGGCTTTTGATGGCCTGGAGGCGGCGGGGCGCAAAGTTTGGCGCGTCTCGGCCAATTTGGCCGTGAGCGATCACAATGTGCCCACCACCGACCGATCCTTGGGTATTTTGGACCCGATCTCTCGTTTGCAAGTTGAAACCCTTGACATCCACTGTGACCGCCACGGTATCACACAGTTCAAAATGAATGATAAGCGTCAAGGCATTGTGCATGTCATCGGCCCCGAGCAGGGGGCCACCTTGCCCGGCATGACCGTGGTGTGCGGAGATTCTCACACTTCCACCCATGGCGCCTTCGGTGCTTTGGCGCATGGTATCGGCACCAGCGAAGTCGAGCATGTCCTGGCGACCCAGACGCTGTTGACCAAGAAGGCAAAAAATATGCTGGTCAAGGTCGATGGCGTTTTATCTCCGGGTTGCAGCGCCAAAGATATCGTGCTGGCGATCATCGGTCGCATCGGTACGGCTGGTGGTACCGGCTACACCATCGAATTCGCAGGCTCGGCGATTCGTGCCTTGTCGATGGAGGGCCGCATGACTGTCTGCAATATGGCGATTGAGGCCGGTGCCCGTGCGGGTTTGGTGGCTGTTGATCAAACCACTCTTGATTATGTCAAGGGCCGCCCATTCAGTCCCAAGGGCCTGGAGTGGGAGCAGGCTGTGGCGGAGTGGCGTACGCTTCAATCGGACTCAGGCGCCCACTGGGACGCCATCATTGAGCTGGACGCAACCCAAATCGTGCCACAGGTGACTTGGGGCACGTCCCCGGAAATGGTGGTCGGCGTCTTGGATCACGTTCCTGATCCTGCCCAGGAATGTGACCTCAACAAGCGTGCAGCCATGGAGCGTGCTTTGCAATATATGGCGTTGCAGCCTCATCAGGCCATTTCCGAGATTGCCATCGACAAAGTATTTATTGGTTCATGCACCAATTCTCGCATCGAGGATATCCGTGAAGCGGCTGAGGTCATCAAGCGACTGGGAGGGCAACGCGCCGCCCATGTCAAGCTGGCCATGGTCGTGCCGGGTTCGGGTTTGGTCAAAGAGCAGGCCGAGCGTGAGGGCCTGGATGTGATTTTCAAAGCCGCGGGCTTTGAGTGGCGTGAGCCAGGGTGCTCAATGTGTCTGGCCATGAACGCCGACCGCCTTGAGCCTGGTGAGCGCTGCGCCTCCACCTCGAACCGCAATTTCGAGGGGCGGCAGGGGGCGGGTGGGCGCACGCATTTGGTCAGCCCAGCCATGGCCGCAGCGGCAGCCATACGGGGTCATTTTGTGGATGTTCGTTGTCTCGCCTAGGATTTTTCAAAATGCAAGCATTTCAAATTCATCAAGGCTTGGTGGCTCCCATCGACCGCGAAAATGTCGATACCGATGCCATCATTCCCAAGCAATTTCTCAAGTCCATCAAAAAAACCGGTTTTGGCCCCAACCTCTTTGACGAATGGCGCTATCTTGATGTCGGGGAACCCGGCCAAGACCCCACCTCACGTCAGCCCAACCCTGAGTTTGTCTTGAACCAGCCGCGTTTCCAAGGGGCCTCGATTCTCCTGGCCCGCCAAAATTTTGGTTGCGGCTCATCGCGTGAACATGCCCCTTGGGCGATCAGCCAGTATGGTTTTCGGGCCCTGATTGCCCCAAGCTATGCCGATATTTTCTTTAATAACTGTTTTAAGAACGGTCTACTGCCCATTGTTTTGCCAGAATCTCAGGTTCATGAATTGTTCAGGGAAGTTGCCGCCCAAGAAGGCTACCGCCTGACGATCAACTTGGCTGAACAGTGTGTGCTCAAACCTGATGGCACATCGTGGCATTTTGATGTTCAGCCCTTTCGTAAACACTGCCTTTTGCATGGTCTGGATGACATTGGGCTGACCTTGCAGCATGCTGACAAAATACGCGTATTTGAGGCAGATCGTTTGTCAAAGAAGCCTTGGCTCGCCCAGCGTATTTGATGACTCCCCGAAACTTTTTGCGATCTCGATTTGATTGGAGGATGGCATTTTGAACATTGCGGTTTTGCCAGGTGATGGCATTGGGCTTGAAATCATCGCTGAGGCGTTGAAGGTTTTGCGCAGCCTGGATTTGCGTCTTGAAATCGAGGAGGCGTTGGTTGGGGGGGTGGCTTATGCGGCGCATGGGCACCCTTTGCCTGAGGCCACCTTGGCCTTGGCTCAGGCGGCTGATGCTGTCTTGTTTGGGGCCGTTGGTGACTGGACATATGATCACCTTGAGCGTCATCTGCGCCCTGAGCAAGCCATTTTGGGCTTGCGTAAAAATCTTGGGCTGTTTGCCAATTTTCGTCCGGCGATTTGCTACGCAGAGCTGACTCACGCCTCGACGCTCAAGCCTGAAATCATCGCAGGCCTTGATTTGCTGATTATCCGTGAGCTCACTGGCGATATTTACTTTGGCCAGCCTCGTGGCCGTCGCAGCGCACCTGATGGCGCTTTTGTTGGCCACCCTGAGGCCTTTGACACCATGCGCTACACCAAACCAGAAATTGAGCGCATTGCCCATGTGGCCTTTCAAGCCGCCCGTAAGCGCTCGCGCAAGGTGCTGAGTGTGGACAAAGCCAATGTGCTGGAAACCTTCCAGTTCTGGCGTGATGTGGTGACCGAGGTGCATGCCCAGTATCCGGATGTCGAACTTGAGCATATGTATGTGGACAACGCCGCCATGCAGTTGGTCAAAGCACCCAAGCGCCTGGATGTCATCGTCACTGGCAACATGTTTGGTGACATTCTCAGCGACGAAGCAGCCATGCTGACAGGCTCGATCGGCATGCTGCCTTCAGCGTCCCTGAATGATAAAAACCAAGGCCTCTATGAGCCTAGCCATGGTTCAGCCCCTGACATTGCTGGCCAAGGCATTGCCAACCCCCTGGCCACCATTTTGAGTGCCGCCATGATGCTGCGCTTTAGCCTCAACCAAGAATCCGCGGCTCAACGCATTGAGTCTGCGGTCCAAGGCGTATTGAAGCAGGGTTTGCGCACGGCTGACATTCACAGCCCAGGCACTCAACGAGTCAGCACAAAGGAGATGGGCGATGCGGTTGTTGCCCATCTGAAAACCCAAGGCTGATGTCTCGTGCGCACAAGGACACGGTGGTTCTAGTCTCTGGTCTCTAAACTCATCCATCGTCCTGCGCGCAGTCGCCGTATCCAGAGAATCATCCAGGGAGATCTCAGCCCAAGAAAATCAAACTTTTTGCATACCGCTTGGCAGACCCGGGCTTTTTTAGTTCAGATGGCTGGGCCGCCGCTTTTGAAACAGATGTCATTGTCAGGAAATACAAATCATGGGTGCAACATTGGTGGGCCTCGTCGGATGGCGAGGCATGGTGGGTTCGGTCTTGATGGATCGCATGCAAGAAGAAAACGATTTTGATCTTTTCGAGCCCGTTTTTTTCAGTACCAGCAATGCCGGGGGGAACGCTCCCTCAATGGCTAAAAATGAAACTCATCTTCAAGATGCTTTCAGCATCGAGGCCCTGCGCCGTTGTGACATCATCATCACTGCGCAAGGTGGTGAGTACACCCTTGACGTCTTTCCAAAGCTGCGTGCAGCCGGCTGGAATGGTCACTGGATTGATGCCGCTTCGAGCCTGCGTATGCACAACGATGCCGTGATCATTCTTGATCCGGTGAACTTGCCAGTCATTCAAAAGGCACTCCAGGCGGGAGGCCGCAACTGGATTGGTGGCAACTGTACGGTCAGTTGCATGTTGATGGGCGTGGGGGCACTGTACAAGGCGGGTCTTGTGGAGTGGATGAGCACCCAAACCTACCAAGCGGCATCGGGGGGAGGTGCCCAGCATATGCGCGAGTTGCTCACCCAATTTGGCACGCTTCATGCCGAGGTGCGCAGCTTGCTTGATGACCCCAAGAGTGCCATTCTTGACATTGATCGCCGCATCATCGCCAAACAGCGTCACCTTGGGGCGGACGAAACGGCTCATTTTGGTGTGCCTTTGGGGGGCTCCCTCATCCCCTGGATCGATAAAGATCTCGGCCATGGGGTATCGCGTGAAGAGTGGAAGGGTGGGGCCGAGACCAATAAAATTCTGGGGCAGGGTGAGGCCTTTGGTACCCCCGCCATACCCGTGGACGGTTTTTGTGTACGAATTGGCGCCATGCGCTGCCACAGCCAAGCCTTGATGTTCAAACTCAAGCAAGATGTCCCGCTGGCCGACATCGAAAACATGATTGCCAATGACAACCCTTGGGTGACGCTGGTGCCCAATACCCGTGAAGCCACCATCCAGAGCCTGACCCCGGTTGCTGTGACCGGCACCTTGACGATTCCGGTCGGTCGTGTCCGCAAGCTGGCCATGGGGCCGCAATATCTGGGTGCCTTTACCATCGGGGATCAGCTTTTGTGGGGGGCTGCTGAGCCTTTGCGCCGTATGTTGCGGATTCTGTTAAGCCATTGACCTGGCGCTGCCTGGTTCGTCCGCCTTGGCAGCGTGCGGCGTGGATTGGGGGAAATTCAGCAGCAAGTTGCGGTAATACTCGTATTGCTTTTGGCGCAGCTCGATTTCATGGGGCAAGCCTTCGGTGAGGGAATTGGTCAGGGCGTCGAATTTGTCGAGGATGGCGACGATGCGGGCTTGTTCGGTGAGGGGAGGGATGGGGATGAGGTATGTCATTATCTTTTCTTTATTCCCCCGAGGCATCTTTGCGCCTTTGGCGTGTTGCATATTAAATGCAAAAAATTTTTCATCAGCCAATATTTGGTACAAAAATCTTGAATTCATTTTTGACTCGGTAGGGTGAATAACCAGTACATCACCATTCGCGCCACCAACACACGCTGCTTGCCATATTTTCTTCAAATAGGGTCGTATATTTCCTATCAGGATATCTCCATGGGAGTATCTCGTCAGATTCCCAGAGGTTGGCACATGGTTCGATTCAATTTTACCTGCGCAATTCTGTAGCAGATTATCAACGCCAATATAGTTTTTTTCATTGAGCATGGTCGAGCTGATGCGAGTTTTGGAATACTCAGCAACCTCCCCCAACGTCCTCCACTCCACCTCCCCCTCGTCGAAACTCAACAACTGATCCCGATAGTGGTGGTATTGTTTTTTGCGAGCAGTCAGCTCGGCAGTCAGCTCGGTGGTCAGCTCGGTGGTCAGCTCGGTGAAGGTGTCCAGAATGCGGACGATTTTGGCTTGGATTTCAAGCGATTTTTGGGGGTTTTCTGGGCAGGGGATGGGGATTAGTAAATCCTTCAAGTTCCCCGCATTCAATGCGGGAATACCGTCATAGGTGCAAAGCGCTTGGATTTCACTCTGCATTTCAAGCAACAGGTGATAAAGGTACTTATTGGTGACTAGTTGTGGGGGCATGATGGTCACTGAATAGTTCAGGTTTCCTCGAAAGTATTTGCCATCTCGCCATGTCACTGAACCAACACCCGCACCTCGTGAAGTGATTCCAATGGGATCGTTATCGGTATTCCATTCATCGATAAAACCAAGTGGCTCTCTACCGCTGTTTATTCTCGAAAAAATGTCCCGATCCACCTTGGAGTATTCCGGTAGGTGAACTTGCAGTTCTGACAGAACGTCAGTGCAAACTCTGAACGGTTGATCGCAGTAGCAAAAATGTAGCAATAGCCACACCTCAAAACAGGGAGTGCTGATGATCGGCTCAATACGAATTTCGGGTATTGCTTTTTTCTGGTTGCCTCGCTGCAATGGGGTTTTGCATATTTTGAGTGCCTGATCCAGATCGGCTTGCTCTGCATCGATCAGAACAAAAACACGATCACGTGGAACGTGTTCAAAGCGTTCGCGAGCTCAATAGGGTTCGGTACATTCTCCCTCGCAAACCAACAAGGCAGAACCAGTTTCGCGGCGTCCGGCTTGCTTGCGTTCTGCCTTTGCGCGTTCCTTTGCCAGCCGTCCGCGTTTTGCATTTTTTTCCTGCATACCGGCCTCTCAGAAAAGAAAGTCGCTGAGGAAAGGAATGGCGCCGTAACGTCCCTGAAGGTAGCCACGCTCAATGGCTTCGTTTTTTCGTGGGCTGAATTCCATCAGTGCGTACAATTCTGTGCTTTGGTCCTTCTTTTTCTCGACAAACCAAACCTGGTCACGCCGCAAAAGATGGGGATCCAGCAGAGAAGTGTCATGCGTGGTCATCCACATCTGCGCACCCTTGGTCGAAAGCAATGGGCTGTGCAACATTCGCAGGATGTAGCGGGTCAGAAGTGGATGCAGGCTGGTATCGAATTCGTCGACGACGATGAGCTTCCCATTTTCAAGCGCGTCGAGCAGCGGTGCCGCGTAACCCAGCAGTCGTAGAGTTCCAAAAGACTCAAATCGGGCATCAAACCACTGTTCTTGGCCATCACTGGTTTTGTGTCCAAATTCAATGACAGGCATTTCGCCATCGAATGATTGAAATTCGAGGCTTTTGCCAGGCTCCAGCCTGAGTTCAATCTGTTGTCCTTTTCGTTTTTCAACCCGAATGTCACTGATGTGAATGTCGGCAGCGTTCATCAGGCGAAGAACCCATTCTTTGTAATGTGGTTCATCCAGGCGCTGCAACGTCGGCATGAGGTTAAAAGGTGCTTGAGCAGGAAAAACAATCAGGTCATTGGCAAACCAATTGAAAAGCGGCTGCAATTGAAGACTGTTGGACTGCGAAGCTTGGGTGAGAAAGAGTGAACGAGCACTTGTATTTGCCTTCCATAGTTCTCGCTGCCCCTTCTTTTCGCCTTTGAAGTG
>JBEIRS010000185.1:0-3569 GCA_040375795.1 Methylibium sp. | reverse complement strand
TCCGCCAATGATATTGATGAACAAAATCAACAATCCTGCGATGGCATCGCCACGAACAAACTTGCTGGCTCCATCCATGGAGCCGAAAAATTCAGCTTCATCGGCCACTTCCTGCCGTCGCTGCTTGGCTTCTTTTTCGTTAATCAAGCCAGCATTCAAATCTGCATCAATCGCCATTTGCTTGCCGGGCATAGCATCAAGGGTGAAACGTGCACCAACTTCAGCGATTCTTTCTGATCCCTTGGTGACCACAACAAAGTTGATCACGACCAAAATGGCAAAAACGATCAGGCCGACTGCAAAGCTGCCACCGATCAAGAAATGCCCAAAGGATTCAATCACCGCACCTGCAGCCCCTGGTCCGGTGTGGCCATGCATCAAGACCACTCGTGTCGAGGCGACATTCAGAGACAGTCGCAGCAGGGTTGTCAGTAAAATGACCGTCGGAAAAGCTGCAAAGTCTAGTGGCTTTGTCATGTACGCTGCGACCACCATCACCATCAGTGCCATCGCAATATTGAAGGTGAAAAAAAGGTCCAGTGCCAAAGGTGGCAGGGGCAAGACCATCATCGCCAAGACCATGACAATGAACAGCGGCGCCAGCAGCCCTTTCATGGCTGTGGAAGCACCGGCGTTGTTCCTGATCAAGCGTTGAATGTGCTGGATCAGTTTGTTCATTTCGCGCCTCCCCCTGAAAAACCACCCGACTGCCACACACCACCTTGAGGGCTGAGCCGCAGTTTTGACTGCGTAAATGGGCAGCCGATCAAGAGAGTCTTTTGATCTTCCAAATCCAAGAGGCTGCCAGGGCTTGATTTTGATCAGTCAGCAAAAAATCAGTGCCTGAATAAAGGGACTAAAGAGCGCGTATTTTTGTTTTATTCACAAGGGCTGATGAAGCACCCCATCAAGGGCATCGCTGGTTGTATCAATAGCGATGCCTTGAATAAGGGGAGGGCGCTTTGTTTTTAGTATCTCATTGCATCCGTCTTGATTCACTCCATTCGAGCGGGTCTGGTGCCCCCGGCATCGGTGGTTGGCACCTTGCACGCGGGGCATCAGGCCAGTCTGGGTGCTGACGTAGACTGATGAAGCTAGACACCAAGGCACTAGCAATCACTTCAGTTGGCCGACATACTGGGGTAGTCTGTATAGCCTTGGGGTCCGGCTGTATAAAATGTGGACATGTCTGGGGTGTTCAGAACCGCCCCTGCTTTCCAGCGGGCCACCAAATCTGGGTTGGCCAAAAACGGGCGCCCAACACCAATCAAGTCTGCCGAGCCAGCCTGCAAGGCAGTTTCAGCGCTGTCGCGGTCAAAGCCTCCTGCGGCAATGAAAGGCCCTTTGAAATTTTTGCGCATTTCCTCCTTGATGCTCTGAGGAACCAAAGGAGCACCCATTGCAGAGTGATCCAGCACATGCAGATACATCAAATGTACGTCCGACAAAGCCTGGGTCAGGGCCAAAAGCTGGGCATCAACCTCTTGAAACGGCCCGGTAGAATTAAATACACCATAAGGCGATAAACGCAGGCCAACACGCTCAGAACCAATCGCTTGAATGATTGCGGCAACCACCTCCAGGGCGAATCGGTTGCGCCCCGCTATACTGCCACCATAGCCGTCGGTACGGGTATTGATGTTGGCATTAAGAAACTGCTCAATAAGGTAACCGTTGGCCGCATGCACTTCCACACCATCAAAGCCGGCCTCCATCGCCAAGGCGGCTGCCTGGGCATACTCTTTGACAGTGATTGCAATATCAGCCTCGGTCATGCCTTGCGCAGTCGAGTGAGGCTGCATGCCTTGGGTATCCGTCCAGAGGGTGCCGGGGCACTGACCGGTCACGGGGCCGATCACTCGTGCGCCCGCAGGCAAATTGGCCACATGGGTGACCCAACCGGTGTGCATGAGCTGTACCACAATTTTCCCGCCCTCACCATGCACCGCCTCAGTGACAAGCCTCCAGCCTTTCACATGTTCGGGCTTAAATAAGCCCGGAATGCGAGCATATCCAAGCCCATTGGGCGAAGGCGAGGTGCCTTCGGCGATGATCAGGCCGGCCGATGCACGCTGCGCATAATAAGTGGCCATCAAGGCATGGGGGGTATTGTCTTCCACGGCACGGCTGCGGGTCATGGGGCTCATGACCAATCGATTGGACAGGGACACCGGACCCAGAGAAAAAGGATCAAAAAGCATGGCGTGACTTTCAGTATGAGTGGGATACCATCAACCCAGTGATTATCATTGGAGCGGCAATGGCTCAATCATAGCCGGGCTGAGGGTGTGGTAAGGCTGTTTTGCTGGCTGACTGCAAGCAAATTTGCTTTGCCAAGGTCATTTCTTGAAATTTAAACTTGAGCCCTCATTTACAAATTTGATTTCTTTTATTTTTCCATCCATCAGCATGGATGGAAGTTTCCGCCCAACCATTTTTCACCTTCACTTTTCACCCTTAACGCCCTTGGATCATGGAAAAACAAACCCGCGCTTTTCAAGCTGAAGTCAAACAAATCCTTCACCTCGTCACGCACTCTTTGTACTCCAACAAAGAAATTTTTATCCGTGAGTTGATTTCTAATGCCTCAGATGCATGTGATAAGTTGCGTTTTGAAGCGCTGAATCGGGCCGAGTTATTTGAAGACAGTCCCAATCTGGAGGTACGGGTCTCAGTGGACTCCGAAGCCAAAACCATCACCATCACTGACAATGGAATTGGCTTATCACTTGATGAAGCTGCGGCAAACCTCGGAACCATCGCCAAAAGCGGTACCCGAGAATTCATGGCAGCCTTGGCCGGTGATCAAAAAAAAGATGCCCAATTGATCGGCCAGTTCGGGGTGGGTTTTTACAGCGGGTTTATCGTGGCTGATCGCATTGTGGTCGAATCACGTCGCGCTGGCCTGCCTGCAGCCGAAGGTGTCCGCTGGTCTTCTGAGGGTACAGGCGAATTCGAGGTTGAGTCGATTGAGTGCCCCCAACGCGGCACGTCGGTCATTTTGCATCTGCGCGAGGGTGAAGAAGAATTCCTCGCCGCCTGGAAGCTGCGCTCGATCATCAGCAAATACTCTGATCACATCTCACTGCCCGTGTTGATGCAAAAAGAAGAGTGGGATGCCGAGGCTCAAAAACAAGTCAAGCAAGATGAATGGACGGCGATCAACAAAGCTGCCGCTCTCTGGACACGTCCTAAAAATGACATCACACCAGAGCAATACCACGAGTTTTACAAGCAAATCAGCTATGACCAGCAAGATCCACTGGCTTACACGCACAACCGGGTCGAAGGTCGTAGCGAATATACCCAACTGCTTTACATTCCCAGCAAGGCACCCTTTGACTTATGGAATCGTGACAAGCGTGGCGGCGTAAAACTCTACGTCAAGCGTGTGTTCATCATGGATGATGCCGAAGCCTTGATGCCGGTTTACCTGCGTTTTGTCAAGGGTGTCATCGACAGCTCAGACCTGCCTTTGAATGTTTCCCGGGAGCTGCTTCAAGAAAGCCGCGACGTCAAAGCCATTCGAGAAGGCTGCACCAAGCGGGTGCTAGGGATGCTTGAAACGC
>JBEIRS010000283.1:0-2139 GCA_040375795.1 Methylibium sp. | reverse complement strand
CTCGTCTTGTCGACAACTTTTTGCTTTTATGTCTGCCAGCAAGCCTCATGAAATCCAGTTGCGTTCCGACGCCTTGTTGATGCGACTACTCGAAGTCAGCCCAGATCCCATTTGCGTGACTGAACTCGAGACCAGTCGATTAATTTTGATGAACGATGAATTTTCTCGAATCACGGGGTACGCCCGAGAAGATTTGGCAGGAAAAACAATCCCTGATATGGCCATTTGGCAAAATGACATTGAGCGTGGTCGATATATTGCTCGATTGGTCGCAAACGGGACGATTCATGATTTTCCTGCCACATTTTCTACCAAGCATGGCGGGATGGTTGCTGGATTGATTTCAGCTTCTGTCTTTGATCAAGATGGGGTGCGTTATATTTTGGCCGTGATTCGCGATATTACCCAGCGTGAACGCGGCCGTTTGCAATATCAGGCCATTTTGAGCAATGCCATGGTGGGAATTGCCTTCACCCGGGACAAAATTTTCCAGCATACCAATGCCCGCTATGATCAAATGTTTGGTTGGCCTCCGGGGGCTTTGGTTGGCCGGCCAGTGTCTGTGGTTTGGCCTACTCTTGAGGCTCATGCGGCAGTTCGTCGAGATATTTCCCCCTTGCTTGCAACGGGTCAACCGATTGATATTGAACGTGAATTGGCGCGTCGCAACGGAAGCACTTTTTGGGGGCGTATGCGGGCGCAAGCCGTTGATCCTCGCAACCCGACCCGAAGTGGTACGGTCTGGATTGTGGAAGACGTCACTGAGCGTCGTCGAAATGAGCAAGCGCTGGCTGCTGCGAAAGAGCAGGCGGAAGCGGCCAATCGCGCCAAAAGTGCCTTTCTTGCCAACACAAGTCACGAAATCAGAACACCCCTCAATGGCCTACTGGGTTTGGTTCGCTTGGCACTTTCTCCTAAACCTCACGAAAATACCCTCGAAAGGCAGCGTCAGTATTTAGAGCGTATCCAAGACAGTGCGCAATCTTTGGCTGGGGTGATTTCCGATATTCTCGACCTTTCAAAAATTGAGGCTGGGCGCTTGACCTTGGATCGATCAGTTTTTGATTTTCATCAGCTACTTGGGTCTTTGCGTAGAGCATACAGTGAGTTGGCACGTGAAAAAGGCTTGACTTTCTCTTTTCACATTGCCGAAGATGTACCAATTTGGGTTGATGGTGACCCTGTTCGAGTGCGTCAAATTTTAGGAAACTACCTCAATAATGCCTTGAAATTCACTCAAATGGGTCAAATCAAGGTCAGTGTCACCAGTGTTATTGCAGACTGGGTTCGTATTGAGGTTTTTGATACTGGCCCCGGTGTGCCTGAGGATCAAATGTCACGGCTTTTTACTCCCTTTTCTCAGGCCGACAGCTCCACCACCCGTCAATACGGTGGCACAGGGTTGGGTTTAAGTATTTGCCGAGATCTGGCCGAATTGATGGGGGGGACAGTGGGTGTCAAAAGCAGTTTTGGCAATGGCAGCACTTTTTGGGTGGAGGTGCCCTTGCCCGCCGCAGTCAGCGTGCCTGAGCAGGCAGTCAGCCTTGATGCCGAACTGGATACTTTGCGATCTGCCCATGTGTTACTGGTTGAAGACAACCCAGTCAATACCCTCGTGGCTGAGGCCACCTTACAGCAATGGGGTGTGGACGTGTCAGTGGCGTCGAATGGTGTCGAAGCCATTGAAGCCGTAGAACAGCATCAGGGTTGTTTTGATGCCGTGCTGATGGACATGCAAATGCCGGTGATGGGGGGCCTGGAGGCGACGCTCGCCATTCGGCGTCAGTATGGTCCCGACATCCTGCCCGTGGTGGCGTTAACCGCTGATGTCTTGGTGTCTGAGCGTGACGCGGCTTTAGGCCATGGCATGAATGACTTTCTGTCAAAGCCGATTGATGTGGATCAATTGGCTCGAGTGTTGGCCAAATGGATTCGTCGTGCCCGGCAGGCCCGTGCGATGAAGGGTGCTGTGCCTGCCTCGACTCCGCCTGAAGCCTTGTGAGTTTCTCTTTTGAAGCGAAAAAAGGCGACGGAGTATTCTCTGGACTTGCGGGGATTGGGGGTGAGATCAAAATCAGCCAAAAGAAACTCTTGGTTGAGTGCCAATGATCTTGTGGTTTGGCACCTCCGGTGTTTGAG
>JBEIRS010000039.1:0-8862 GCA_040375795.1 Methylibium sp. | reverse complement strand
TGACAGACCCAGTTTTAGATTGATCGGACTGGGATGCCTGAATCATCGCAGTACCTTGAGTTGATGAGGGTGAAATGGTGGTTGATCGAGTAATGGATGCAGGTGGATCCACAAACATCAAAAATTGTTTATTAATTGGAGAATGACAGCCCACCGTGACAGAGACACTGACCAAAGGTTCATCGATTTTCACGAAAGTGGAAACTTGAACCCTGAATAAAACAGATTTTTGGCCGGGTGGGAGCAATTGTGTTTTCACGAGCTTCCCGATCAAGGGACTTTCACCAACCACCACTTCTGAGCGAATACATTCAGCAGGAAGCTGTTCATCGGGAGAACCGTAAATAGGAATGATCACGTTCAATGGTTCACCCAAAACAGGGGTGTCAGTGACGTTGCCGATTCCAAGCGCCCATAATGGGGACGAAGATACGAGCAAAAATCCAAGTCCCAAAAGTCTTAAACGACGCAAGGCATAAGGGGTGCTTCTCATGAATCAAATCTCAAAGTTTTTAAACTGAAGGAAGCGCTGCAAAGTTCTTGTAGACGAACATGATTTGCTCAGAGCATGAATGGAAAGCAGGTCACCTGGGCTATTTTAAATACAGCAGGCAAAACATCAGAGCCAATAAATTTGGCTGAGCAGACAATTTCCTACAGATATTTTGCAAAAATTTTCCAAAGGTCACTCTAGCATGAACCTTTGGGTTTTGCGACTGAAAAACCCACAGCAATACCTGATACGGGGGGGGGGGGTGGGTACTGATGTTGGGCTTCATGCGTCTGAATTAAGTGTCTCCAAAGACCTGAGGAAATATTCTCAATCTGTTTGGAAGTGATTGACGTTTTCGAATCCATGCTGGCGATTTGTAAGGCTTGTTTGCCAGCTATGGTAAAAATATCATATATTAATTCAAGTATCGCAGGGGTTGGAGCCGAAAGCTGGCATCTGAGATAAAGACGGCCCCGAAGGGTCATCAGTAAAAATGGAGTTTTTTCAGGTAACACCTGGGTTTGAACCCATTTTTGGAGGGCTGCTTAAAGTTGACCTTCGAGCCACCAGGATGCCAAGCTGGGTGAGCTTGACCAGGCCTCATAGTGAGGCGCCAGGCTTGAAGTCAGGGGAGCCTTGGGAAACATGGATAACCAGCGAATTTCTTCAGGGAGAGAAAAGTCAATCACCGTATGTACGCTTTGAACACACTTGGCAAAAGCAAACTCCTCAAGAGACTTGGCCAAAGCCCCGTTCATCAGAAGCATCTGTAGATTGACTGGTAAATTTAATTCTGTGCGCATCAATAATTCATGGCCAGCGATATAAGAACGCTGAGTGGGGCCCCAGTCAAGCCGCCAGGGTTGAGCTTTTGAACGGCTTTCGATGCTAAAGGCGGCTTCTTCTTTGGCGAGTATCAAACGACCGTTGACTTTTCGTGACCATTGCAACAAAGGACGGATATCCATGCCTTCTTTCATGTCAGCCAACCAGTACTTGATATGCTCCATCATGACGACCTCCCCGAAAGCATCAATGGTGTTATCGATGCTGCACCATATCAAGCCTTATGAAGGCTCAATCGGCTTAACAGGGGCTTTGAATCGGCTATTTTTTTACGAAAATATGCTCCTGAGCATTCCCGCTCACGCCGTTTCAAGAGTTTTGCCAAGTGCGTTGGTGCGTGGCGCCGAGAGCCGAAGGCGCCATGTGCAAGCCCCCTACGGGGTCAAAGAGTTGACTTGCACATGATACATACCCGAATCAAGCAGGCGGAGCGCAAACAAAGGCCCACCCCATCGAGCATCGTCATCGCGTTTTTTGGTTTCATCGACGAGCCATCAACAATCCCGTGAGTGCGCCAAGCCCAACCGCAAGGCCAATGGCCACATAAGGGTGTGAATGGACGGCAGCATCAGTGGTTTGAGCCGCCCGCTTTGCACGCTCCAAAGCTGTAATCTGCGCCTGGGTGAGTTGCTCATGAGCCGTTTTCAATTTGGCCCCGACCAGTTCCCCTGCCGCACTGAGCCGCTCTTGGCCGACCTCCTGGGCACTTTTCAACAGCACATCGGCCTCTCCAGCGAAACTTTTCATGCTTTGAGCGAGACGTTCACGAGGGGTGGGCTCGGCCAAGCCTGGCTTGATCAAATTGGTTTCCATTTTCAGCCTCCAGAGTAGTTGGAAAAATCGGCGCCCCTAAAAATAAAAGCAGACAAAGCAATGAACACCGCAAAGCCTCGCGGCTTAAACCAGCTTGGCCCTGACTCGCTAGACAAGGCTGCACGATCAGTTCAAAGATCTCGCCGGGGCATCCAAGCACAATGTAAACCTCAGTTTTTCATTCAAGTTGAGGGCGCTCAAAGCCTGGTCTCGTTTTATAAGTCTTGCTGCATTCAAGCGTCCTGGTGCTGATACAGGCTGATGAATTTCGGTATCCTCGTCTTATCCGCTACATATGATGAATCATCATAAAAAATCAGCCGGCCGATTTTTTGGTGGGCCGTTGCCAATGCGCCAGAGAAACTGGCCGGACTCTTGCCACGGTCAGTTGGCCGGGGGGGGCATCTTTGCTGAGAGTGGTTCCTGCGCCAATGGTTGCGCCGTCTCCCAAGGTGATCGGGGCCACCAGCACGCAATGGCTTCCTACATGAACATCATGCCCAATAATGGTATGGTGTTTGTTTGCACCATCATAATTGGCTGTGATACTGCCCGCCCCGTAATTGACCCGCGCTCCCAGCTCGGCATCACCAATATAAGCCAAATGATTGGCTTTGCTGCCAGGGCCCAAAGTGGCATTTTTGATTTCTACAAAATTACCAATGTGAACCTCTTCACTGAGTGAGGCCCCAGGCCTTAAACGGGCAAAGGGGCCCACCACGGCTCGGTCACCAATGCAAACACCAACTGATCCACCGTCAATATGTGTAAAGGCATGAATTACTGTGTCACGCCCGATGATCGCTTGGCGAATAAAGCAATGAGGGCCAATGCGGGTGCCTTGCCCAAGAAAAACCTCGCCTTCAAAAACACAATTGACATCGATTTCGACATCCGGCTCACACCGTAAGGTTCCACGAATGTCGAGCCGATGAGGGTCTGCCAAACGCACCCCTTCGAGCATCAGGGCTTTGGCCAGGCGAGCCTGATAGCGTCGCTCAAGATCTGCCAGTTGAGCTGGGCTGTTGATGCCTAAAACCTCGATTTCCTCTTGAGCTTGTGAGCACAGCACCTGCACATTTTTAGCAACAGCCAAGTTGACCAGATCGGTGAGATAGTATTCACCTTGAGCATTTTGTGGTGTTAAATTGGGTAAGCAATCTTGAAGCAGGTGGGTCGGCGCCGCCATCACCCCTGTATACACCTCATGAATTTGAACTTGCTCGGGTGAGGCATCACGTTCTTCAACAATCCCGATGACCGTATTGGATTGGGGGTGGCGCAAAATGCGCCCATAGCCTTGGGGCTTGTCAAGGAGCACGGATAAAAGAGCCAGATTTTGGCCGCCGCAGGTATCTAGCAAAGCCTGTAATGTTTCTGCCTCAATCAGGGGAACATCGCCATTTAAAATCAATGTGGTGCTATTTTCTTGTGCCACGCCCAATACAGGCAGGGCTTGTTGTACAGCGTGGCCGGTGCCAAGTTGGGGTTCTTGCCTGACAAAGGTCAGCCCGGTGCGGCTCATGTGGGCTTCTACTTGAGTGGCTTCGTGCCCTGTGATGATCACCACACGATTTGCTTGCAATTGCGTCGAAGTTTCAATAACGTACTGTAAAAGAGGTTTTCCCGCCAGCATATGTAGCACTTTAGGCCGGCTTGATTTCATGCGGGTGCCTTTTCCTGCCGCCATGATCACAATATTTAATTCCATGGGTTCCCCCTTGATTCAAAAACGAATTATCAATCTGCTGATTGCAGTTTTCTTTGCAATGAGTTTGGCCGCTTGTAGTACATTAAAATTGGGCTACAACCAAGCGAATAGGTTCAGTTATTGGTGGCTGGATACTTACCTTGATTTTTCTGAGGCTCAGGAGCCGCATGTGCGGCTACATATCCAGGCATTTTGGGTTTGGCACCGAAAAACGCAGTTACCAGATTATGTACGTTTGCTTCATCGTGCCCAAGAAGAGATTGCCCAGGACGTAACACCTGCCCAACTTTGTCAATGGGCTGCTGAAATGTCGCGCCGAGTAGACGTCAGCCTGGAGCAAATGGCTCCCTCGTGGGTCGAACTGGGGCGAACTTTTTCTGATGCTCAATCGGGCTACCTGGCCAAAAAGTTTGAAAAAATGAATGAAGAATTCATCAAAAACTTCCTTCAGTCAGATCAAAGCAAGCGCCAAAAAGCAGTCCTCAAGCGCTGGGTAGAGCGGGCCGAATCTTTATATGGCCCTTTGCAGCGCCGCCAAAAAGAGCTTTTGGCCGGTTGGACTGCGGCTTTACCCTTGAGCCCAGAAAAATCGCTTGCCGAGCGAAAGCAGCGTCAACAAGAGATGCTTCAATGGCTCAAAGCTTTGCCAAAAATGAGCCACAAAGAGGCTTTGCAGAGCGCGACCGCATTGCTCAAAAGCAACGCACGTTCTCCCCGGCCAGCCTATGCAGCTTACCAAGAGGCCCTTTGGCACGATCACTGCAACTTGGCAGCCGAGCTTCATCACACAAGCACCCCTGAACAGCGGGTACATGCTGTCAAACGCCTCAAGGCCTGGGAGGATGATCTTCGCGCTTTGGTGAGCCAGGCTCTGGGCGAGGGCTATTGGGAGGAAGGTGAGCGCCCAGAGGGGGGGGTAAGCCTGCCCTGATGCCGATTTTGGCGAAATAAGCATGTTTCCATGCAATTGAAATCAATGCCCCCAACCCCAAGCCCGCAGCATTGGCCAGCCAATCACGCCAGTCACCGGTTCTCCAGCCGATGGCGCTTTGTGCCAGTTCAATCGCTGCACCAAACAGCAGCAAACCAAGGATTAAGCCCTGCTTGTGCTTGGCATAAAGAGCCTGCCCCAAGCAATACAGAAGAGTGAAGGCAGCAAGGTGCTCAAGCTTATCATTTACAGAAAAAAACGATGGTGATAGTTGTGAAGCGGGCAGCAGCATGACAATCAAAATGCCCAAGCATGCCCCCCAAAAAGCAAGCCAAGACAAGCGTGGATGCATCATAAAAAGATCATTGATGGCTAAAAATGAGGCGATTCGATCGCTCGCTTGTAGAGTTTTTAGTAATGGGCAGCGATGGGCATTTGCCGTCCTGACCCAAAGGCACGGCCCCGCACCCGGATGATGGGCGGCGCCTGACGGCGCTTATATTCATTGCGTGCCACCATTTGGCGAACCTTTTCGATCAGCGTGCGCCCTTCAGTTTGAGTTTGTAGTTCTTCCATGCAGGCTCGAGATTGATTAAATTCAATCGGGTTGAGACAATCTTCCTCAAGCAAGGACTTCAGGATTGCATCAAGTACCGGGTAGGGGGGCAGGCTGTCACTGTCTTTTTGACCAGGAGCCAGCTCGGCAGAGGGTTCTTTGTCGAGGATTGCCTGCGGAATCAAATCTCGTCCGGCGCTGTGGTTCAGATGGCGTGAAAGTTCAAATACCTCGGTTTTGTAAAGATCGCCAATGAGGCCCAAGCCGCCGTTGGTGTCACCATACAAGGTGCAATAACCGACAGCAATTTCAGATTTGTTACCGGTCGTCAGGAGCAAATCACCCAAAGTATTTGAGTGCGCCATCAGCACGCTGCCTCGAATGCGAGCCTGAAGGTTTTCGAGTGCCAGCCCTTGTAGAGCTTGGCCGTAGGTGGCTTGAAACTGGCGAGCATAAACCTCGATCGTGTCACTGATTGGGTAGATCAACAGTTTGACCCCCAGGTTTTGGCAGAGGGTGATCGAGTCATGGACAGACCCCGCAGAGGAATAATGCGAGGGCATGGTCACGGCAGTGACGTTCTCTGGGCCCAGAGCCTGTGCCGCCAGTGCCAGAGTCAGGGCACTGTCAATACCGCCAGATGACCCGACCACAACCTTTTGAAAGCCGCAGCGACGGGCATAGTCTTTTAAGCCAAGCACAATTTGGGCCTGATAAAACGCCATGGTGCTCAGGCGATCCTGGCTGACGGCTGCTGGCGGTTCACCTTGCAGCGTGAAAAATCGGCCATGATTGAAGCACAAAGTGGTGACTTCTTCGACAAAGCTTTGGGCTTCAAAAACAACGCCAGCTTGAGGCTCTACCGCAAAGGATGATCCATCAAAGACAACTTGGTCTTGCCCACCGATTTGGTTGACATACAGCAGGGGCAAGCCGTAGCGATGGCTGGCCTGCACAAATACCTGGTGGCGTGATTTGCGTTTACCGATGTTGGATGGGCTGGCATTGATGGCGACCACCAAATCGGGTGCAGCATCGTGAAGCCGTCGGAAGGGGTTGATTTTATAGTTTTGGCCAGGATCGTTCCAGCCATCTTCACAAATAAGAAAACCGATGCGGGTGTGCCCGACTTTAAGCACGGGGGCTACATCGTGCCCGGGTTCAAAATGGCGGCTTTCATTAAAAATATTGTAAGTTGGTAAAAGTTGTTTGGCGTAAGTTCGTAAAACCTCGCCGCCTTGCAGGGCGAGCAAGCCATTGCTGAGGGCTTTTCCGGGGCCTTCCCGGAACAGGGGGGTTCCAATCACCCAAACAAGTTGCGGCGATTGCCTTGAGGCTTGACGAAGATTTTCCTGGCCCTGATGAATACGTGCTTGAAACCCGGGGTCATTGAGAAGGTCGCCCGGGTAGTAGCCGGTCAGGGCCAGCTCTGGAAAAATGATCATTTCCGAGCCGTCTCTCAGAGCCTGCTGGGCAGCTTTGCACATTTGGTTGATATTGCCTTCAATATCACCAACCGTGAAGTTGAGCTGGGCAAGAGTCAATTTGAGCATGAGATTGCTGCCATCAAGAAAGTGCTGGAAGATGCGCACGCTTCTTTTTTGCCAACCTCAGCAATGTTGCTGTCTTGTCTGTACTTACAGCGCGTTGGACACCATACAATCATGCACGATGGCACATCATCCAAAAGCCTACAGTTTAGCGTATACAGTCATGCATTCAATGTCCCGACTTGTCTTTCACGCATGCAGCTGACCGAACGATTCATGCAACAGGCTTTGGCGCTGGCAGAAATGTCTGTGGGCCTGAGTGACCCCAACCCTCGTGTGGGTTGCATCATCATTGACCGCCATGGCCAAGTGATCGGTCAGGGGCACACCCAAGAAGCCGGAGGGGCTCATGCAGAGATCATGGCTCTGCGTGATGCCCAGGCTCGAGGTCTTGCAGTTCAAGGCGGGACAGCCTATGTCACCCTCGAGCCTTGCGCGCATCATGGCCGTACTCCTCCTTGCTGTGATGCTTTAATCCATGCCGGCTTGCAAGGGGTGGTGGTGGCTCTTGAAGACCCCAACCCATTGGTGGCGGGGCAAGGGCTGGCCCGCATGCGAAGCGCTGGGCTGCACGTGGATACCATCCCTGCGGGCCCCCTCCAGCAGGCGGCCCGTGAGCTTAATATCGGGTTTTTCTCGCGTATGCAGCGTCAGCGGCCTTGGGTGCGGCTTAAAGCGGCTCTCTCAATGGATGGTCGAACCGCCCTGCATAATCGTCAAAGCCGATGGATCACTGGGGCGGCGGCACGCGCCGATGGCCATCATTGGCGCAAACGTGCCGGGGCCATTCTCACTGGCAGTGGCACCGTGTTGGCTGATGACCCCCAACTCAATGTTCGACTGATTTTTACGCATCGACACCCTTTGCGGGCCGTGATTGATTCAAAGCTACAAATTCCACCTGCGGCTCAGATTTTTCAGGATGGTGGGCCTGTAGTGGTTTACACCAGCACCCACCACCCGGAAAAGATTCAAAAACTCGAAGAAATAGGCGTTGAAGTCAAGCCATTGCCGCCACACTCAGGTGAATCTTCGCATATCAATTTGAGTGATCTTTTGGCTGATCTGGCCAAGCGCGGGGTCAATGAGTTGCATGTTGAAGCCGGTGAATCTCTCAATGGCGCCTTGATTGCTGGTGGTTGGGTTGATGAATACTTGATTTATATGGCCCCCCCTTTTGTTGGGCCGCGGACGGGATTTTGCTCAATTGGGGCCTTTTACCCATTTATGTGAAGGCCAAGGTTTGACTTTCCATGACATCCGCCAAATTGGAGAGGACCTTCGCATTTTGGCCCGACCACGTGATGGAGAAAACCAGCCTGAAACAAAAACAGCTTCTTGATCTTTTTCCCAATCAATTCTTCTTACCTTATGTTTACTGGCATCATCACAGGCATTGGACACATCACCCAGATCACTTCGCTGGGCTCAAGTGAACAGCATGGCATTCAACTGCGGCTGTTGACACCGCCAGATTATTTGAAAGAGACTCACTGTGGTGACAGCATCGCCATCAATGGGGCCTGCATGACCGTGACTACCCTGAACTCTCAGGAAAACACCTTGACTGTCGATGTGTCGGCTGAGAGTCTGGCACGAACCACGGGCCTGAACCAGACCGGCCGTGTGAATCTAGAAAAAGCACTGCGTCTTCAAGATCGATTGGGCGGGCACATGGTCAGTGGCCACATTGATGGCCTGGGTCAGGTGACGCATTTTGACTCTGTAGGAGAATCTTGGGAGTTACGCATCTTGATTCCTCAGCACCTCGCCCGATTCATGGCGGTCAAAGGTTCTATCGCCATTCAGGGGGTGAGCCTGACCCTCAATGCCGTCCATGACCACCCAGGGCAAGATGCCCCGTGCGAGGTTGGCATCAATTTAGTTCCACACACCGTACAGAACACCACCTTGAGCGAACTGAAGCCTCAGGCACTGGTGAATGTTGAAATCGACCTGATC
>JBEIRS010000208.1:0-3258 GCA_040375795.1 Methylibium sp. | reverse complement strand
GCCGTATTAGAGAATTTGAACAGCAAGACCATCTTCTTGGCTCACATCTTGAGACTGTGCAAAACATGATTGCGTCATTACTCCAAGAAGCCGCGCCCATCCATGCTCCTTTGCCGCCTGCTGTTCTTGATGCCATACGTCACCCCGCCCCAGTGACAAATGTGTCCACATGAGCGCCTCAAACGGCGTGGACGACTTTGCTGATCGATTGATCGATTGGCAGCGGCTGCATGGCCGACACTCTTTGCCTTGGCAAAACACCCGTGACCCCTACCGGGTTTGGCTGTCCGAAATCATGTTACAGCAAACCCAAGTGGCCACTGCATTGCCTTTTTATGCCCGTTTTTTGCAGCGTTTTCCTGATGTCAAAGCCCTCGCCGACGCCCACCTGGACGACGTGTTGGCGCTCTGGAGTGGCCTGGGTTACTATCGCCGGGCACGTCATTTACATCGCTGCGCCCAGCAAGTGGCTCGGGAGTATGGCGGGGTATTTCCAGACAATGCGCAAGCCTTGCAAACTTTGCCGGGCATTGGCCGCTCAACGGCGGCTGCGATTGCTGCATTTTGTTTCGGTGAGCGTGTTGCCATCCTTGATGGCAATGTAAAACGGGTCTTGTCCAGGGTCTTGAGGTTTGATGGAAATTTAAGCCAAGCGGCCCCTGAGCGATGGCTTTGGGGCCAAGCCAGTGAGCTTTTGCCACACGCCAATATAGAGGCATATACCCAAGGATTGATGGATCTCGGCGCGACCGTCTGCCTCAGCCGACAGCCTCTTTGCAGGCAATGCCCAGTCAAAGGTTTATGCCTCAGCGAGCAAGCCGGAGACCCTGACCGTTACCCAGTCAAAACCCGCAAAACCCGACGCCAGTCGCGCACTTCAGTATGGCTGTGCTTGCAGTGGCAAGGCGCCCTGTGGTTGGTTCAACGCCCACCTCAAGGGATTTGGGCTGGGTTGTGGAGCCTTCCAGAGCTTCCATCCTTCACTGAATTTGAAAAAATGACTGCCACCTGGATGGGCCAATCATCAACATGGCCCCCTGTGAAACATGTCTTGACTCACCTCGACTGGACCTTGCATCCAGTATCCTGGGCTTTTCCAGAAGATCTCCAGCCCCATCAAATAGCCGAATCAATCGCCACGTTAAGCGAGAAAACCGGCGGCTGGTTTGAGCTTCAAGACGCCTTAAACATCGGTTTGCCAGCGCCACTCAGAGCCTTGATTTCTACCCATTTGATTCCTGCATCAAAGGCTCAAGCAGCAGACACAGGGGCCGCAGGGTGGCGTAGCGGGTAGCCACCTTGTGTGCATATCCAAAAAAACGAGGCAAGTCCTGGCTGTATTTTGGCTTGGCATCACGATGTTTGAGCCGGCAAAAAATACCCAGCACCTTGAGGTGCCGTTGCAGCCCCATCCACTCCAGGGCACGCCAAAACTCGCCAAAATCAGGCCCAACAGGTAATTTGGCAGCGCGAGCAGCCTGCCAATAACGCACAGCGATATCGATTTCCTGCGCCTCCTGCCAAGAAAAAAAAGCATCTCGAATGAGCGATGCCACATCGTATGAAATCGGGCCTTTCACAGCGTCTTGAAAATCAAGAATTCCTGGGCTGGGTGTCGCGACCATCAGGTTGCGCGGCATATAGTCACGGTGCACCACCACTCTGGCTTGCGCCAAGGCGCTGGCCACCAACGCGTCACATACTTGTTGCCAAACAGCCCACTCAGCCTCAGACCACTGCCGCCCATATTCACGCCCCACACACCACTCAGGAAACAACCCCAGCTCACGGTGCAGCAAAGCATGGTCATACTCAGGCAAGCCTTGTGAAGACAAGCAAAGCTGCCATTGCACCAAAGCATCAATGGCTTGACGCATCAGCCCTGAAGCTTCATCAGGGGTCGCTTGCTCAAGAGCCGCCAAATACAATCGGGAGCCAAGATCAGTCAAAAGCAAAAAACCTTGCTGTTCATCGGCCACCAAAACCTCAGGCGCATTCAGCCCGGCCGCTTTGATTTTATGGGCCATCTCGATAAATGGACGCACATTTTCTTGGTCTGGAGGCGCATCCATCATGATGAAGGTGCTGGCGTCACCATGTAGTCGAAAATAGCGTCGAAAACTTGCATCACTGGAGGCACTGCACAAGGAGTGAAGGCGCAAACCATACTGGGGTGCCACACTGACAAGCCATTTTTCAAATGCGACCTGCCTCTCAGGCAACGACCACACAATGGGCGATGCAGGGCTTTTTGTTTGAAAAAATTCACCATTTTGAAGGGAATCAACCATGATAAAAACTTGCTCCAAGATCAATTTCAGGATGAATGATTCCAGCCCATGCGAGTGCCTCGTTTCATCAGCCTGCGTCAGCACCGAGAGCAACCTGAGACAACGAGACATAAACAAAGGCTGGAGTCATGGCTGGAGTAATTTATGACAAACTCGGAACTTTCTGACATGATGCGTCACCAAGTACCAAGATGATGCCCAGAAATGCTGGGGGGTGTGCGCAAAGCAACAAGAGCAGACAATTTGACACACTTTTCGCAGAAAAAGCCTACTTTATTCACGCTTCTTCGGGTATGTTTGAAGTAACCCATGCGGCAAATTTCAGCTTGTGGGCTGCGTCTTGAAAAAATTTAAAAAATTGAGGGCTGGCTTCAAAGCAAAATAATTTTGCTGCTGACTCATTGATCCACTGTTTTTTGCAGGAAAGCTCTGATGGAGCCCCGAGCGTCGGACTTCATCAGAGCTTCCCCCCGATGGCGGAAGGCACGGCTCTCCCTGGGCCCCCTTCAGCCTCGCCCCCACAGGAGATCCGCATGGACGTCATCAGCCATTTTGCCGCTCGTTTTGACCGCACCCGCGAAGAAGAAATGTCTCTCGAAGACTATCTCGCCGAGTGCAAACGCAAACCCATCACCTATGCCACCGCTGCCGAGCGCATGCTCAAGGCCATCGGCGAGCCCCAAACCATTGATACGCGCAATGATCCGCGCTTGTCCAGAATTTTTGCCAACAAGGTGATCAAAATTTATCCGGCCTTTGCCGAGTTTTATGGCATGGAAGATGCCATCGAACAGGTTGTGAGTTATTTTCGTCATGCGGCCCAAGGCCTCGAAGAAAAAAAGCAAATTCTTTATTTGCTCGGGCCTGTCGGCGGGGGCAAAAGCTCCATTGCTGAGCGTCTCAAGTCGCTCATGCAGGAGGTGCCTTTTTATGCCATCAAAGGCTCCCCTGTGAATGAGTCGCCCCT
>JBEIRS010000122.1:0-4906 GCA_040375795.1 Methylibium sp. | reverse complement strand
CAAACAGGCTTGGCGGGCCAGTTGTTTTTCACGGGCCTGTGCAACCCGCTGGGCAACCTGGTGGCTGGTATCGCCTTGAGGTGCTGCCGCCAGAATTTTTGCATCCAGGGATGGTACTTCAATTTGAAGGTCAATTCGGTCTAATAAAGGGCCACTGAGGCGGCCTTGGTAGCGTGCAACGGCCTCAGGGGAACAACGGCACGCACGATGAGGGTGCCCTTGGTAGCCACACGGGCAGGGGTTCATGGCAGCCAGTAGTTGGAAGCGGGCTGGGAATTCTGCCTGTCGGGCTGCGCGTGAAATAGTAATACGCCCATTTTCAAGTGGTTCTCGTAAAGCCTCAAGGGTGGCACGCGGATACTCGGGCAATTCATCAAGAAATAAAATACCTTCATGTGCCAGTGAGATTTCTCCCGGGCGTGGTGGTGAGCCACCCCCCACCAGGGCGGCGGCTGTGGCAGTATGGTGAGGAGACCTAAAAGGGGCGCAAGCCCATTGATGTACCTCAAAACGCCCTGCCAAGCTAAGCAAAGCGGCAGACTCAAGCGCTTGCGCTTCTGCCAACGGTGGCAAAATATGGGCAAAGCGTCTGGCAAGCATTGATTTTCCGGTGCCGGGTGGGCCGATTAAAAGGGCACTGTGCCCTCCACTGGCCGCAACCTCTAGGGCGCGCTTGGCCCCCGATTGGCCCTTGACATCCTGCCAGTCAATGGACGATCTGTTGTCGATGCTCAAGCCCATGGGCAGTGTTTGGGCTAAAGGAAGATCTTCACGCAAAGGGTTATTGCCGGGAAGCATGGCGCGCACCACTTCAAGGATGTGATCCGCGGTATACACCCTCAGGCCAGGAACCCTCGCCGCTTCATTTGCACTGGCTTTGGGCAACACCAGGGATCGACCAAACTGACTACGCCTGAGTCCCAAAGCCAAAGCCAGGGCCCCACGAACGGGTCTGACATCTCCAGCCAGAGAAAGCTCACCCACAAATTCGAACTCATGAAGTCGTTGAGGGTCAATTTGCCCACTCGCGGCCAAAATACCAAGCGCAATCGGAAGATCAAAGCGACCAGATTCTTTGGGTAGCTCAGCAGGCGCCAAATTGACGGTAATGCGCTGATTAAAGGGAAAGGCAAGCCCGCAATGGCTGAGGGCTGAACGCACGCGCTCGCGTGCTTCTTTGACCTCGGTATCAGCCAGACCTACCAAATGAAAGGCAGGCAGGCCATTGCTCAAGTGAACTTCAACGGTAATTTCGGGGGCATCCAGGGCATCAAGGCCGCGACTGCGGACAAGGGCTAAAGACATGGGAATACACAGGGTCAATAAAAACAATAAGTTTGAACCTGCTTGAGGATCTCTACCTTGCAAAAAATGAAGTTTAGGGGTTTGATTTTTTAGCTAGTGTCTCGTTGCATCAGTCTGATGGCCCAAAATTGAAACTTAAGTTTTTGTGAGAAGCTGATTCAGCAGTGTCAGCCAGCTTGTGTCTTTTTGGAAGGTAGCAGGTCAATCAATTTCTGCCGATATGATCATCACCACATGATTGCATTTGAGCGTCTCCATTTTTTAGAATCAAAAGCCAGGTGACCCGCCACCATGGTGTAGCGTACACGGCCTGGAAGGGCCATGCCGGTTGAGGCAAAAGCAAATGGCGTATGTCGGCTCTGGCTGAGTAAATTCTCGGGCTGAACCTGCCAAAGAACATGGGGGTCAAAAATACACAGGTCAGCCACCCCGCCCACCACCAGGCGGCCTGCACTCGATGCCAATGAACCCAAAGTGTCACCCAGCACCCTGACGGGATCAGAAGTGACGCGGGCTAAACTTTGAACCTGGCTTAAACCTTCAGACTCCCCCCATTTCAAGGCCAAACTTAAAAGTAATTCAAGCCCAGTGGCTCCAGGTTCAGCCTCACTGAAGGGCAAATACTTGGCATCGTCATCAACGGGCGTATGGTCAGAAACCAGTGCATCGATCGTTCCATCCAACAAGCCCTGGCGTAGTGCCTCACGGTCATGGCCCTGACGCAAAGGAGGTGACAGTCGCATATCAGAATTGAAAAATCCGATATCGATGTCAGTCAGATGCAAAGAATTGATGCTCACGTCCGCAGTCACCGGTAAGCCCTCTTGCTTTGCGTTTCGCACCAAGGCCACCCCTGCCGCGCTGCTCAAACGGCACACATGCAAGCGCGCGCCTGTACTTCGAACCAATTCAAAAAGGGTATGTAAAGCCAGTGTTTCAGATGCCACTGGAATGCCAGAAAGTCCCAACCTGGTGGCTACAGGGCCACTGGCTGCGACTCCCTTGCCAAGCCAAGGATCATGAGGCCTGAGCCAAACCATTGTGCCTACAGTTGCTGCATATTGCAAAGCCCTCATAAGAACCAAGGTGTCGGTGATGGGCACCTCTGCCTGTGAAAAACCGACACATCCTGCTTCAGTCAGTTCGGCCATCTCCGTCAAGACGTGTCCCTGTAAGCCTCGAGTCAAAGCTCCCAAAGGAAACAGCCTACAAAGGCTGAGCTTGCGAGCACGAAATTTCAACATTTCTACCAAACCTGGTTCGTCCAGGGTGGGGTCTGTGTCAGGTAAACAAACCAAACTGGTGACCCCCCCGGCAGCTGCCGCATTGAGCTCACTTTCCAGCATGCCCTCATGCTCCTGCCCTGGCTCACGCAAGCGAGCTGCCAAATCGACCAGCCCGGGCATCACCACCAAGCCAGTGGCATCAATGATTTGATCAGCCGAAAAATCAGGGGGAATCGGCCCAATCGACACAATTCGACCACTCGCCACCGCCAAGTCAGTGCGCTCATCGCGACCCGTGACCGGATCTATGACTTGTCCATTTTGAATCAAAAATTTCATGTTGCTACGTTGCCCGCCAGAGTCGACATGACAGCCATTCGAACGGCAATCCCGAAGGTGACTTGAGAGAGGATCACGCTTTGCTCCCCGTCAGCGACACCCGACTCAATTTCCACACCGCGATTGATCGGGCCGGGGTGCATCACAATCGCGTCAGGCCGCGCCAAAGCCAGCTTCTCAGGGGTCAGCCCATAGTGTTTGAAAAACTCCGCGGCGCTGGGCAGCATCGCACCACTCATGCGTTCATTTTGCAATCGCAGCATGATAATCACATCCACATCACGCAGGCCTTCTGTCATGCTGTGGCAAACACGCACCCCCAGGCTTTGCAGGTCACTGGGCACCAAGGTCTTTGGGCCAACAGCACGGACTTCTGCCGCTCCCAAAATTGTCAAGGCATGAATATCTGAGCGGGCCACTCTGGAGTGCGCAATGTCTCCTACAATCGCCACACAGAGCTTGGAAAAATCTTTTTTGTAATGCCGTATTGTGTACATGTCGAGCAGCGCTTGCGTTGGGTGGGCGTGCCGCCCATCGCCTGCATTGATCACATGCACATGAGGCGCACAATGCTGGGCAACCAAGTAGGGCGCACCGCTCTCGCTGTGTCGAACCACAAACATATCTGCATGCATCGCAGAGAGGTTGGCAATCGTATCCAGCAGACTCTCGCCTTTTGACGTGCTGGAGCGGGCAATATCGAGGTTAATGACGTCGGCACTCAAGCGGGTGGCTGCAATTTCAAAGGTTGTGCGGGTACGGGTGCTGTTTTCAAAAAACAAATTAAACACACTCTTGCCTCGCAGCAAAGGCACTTTTTTAACTTCACGCTCATGAACGCTCATGAACGTCGACGCAGTATCCAAAATTTGAATCAAAATTGCCTTTGGCAAACCTTCAATTGATAACAGGTGAATCAATTCACCATGCTTATTGAGCTGAGGATGGCGACGTGACAACATCAGGTGGCATCCTTGCAAGAAAAAACAAAATGGCCCTGCTCATCACGGGCAAGGGTCAGCCGCTGGTGGGGTGACAATTCAATGCGGGCAGCGACAAAGTCTGGCTGAATTGGCAATTCACGACCGCCCCGATCTACCAAAGCCACCAAACTGACCCTGGATGGTCGACCAAAATCAAAAAGTTCGTTGATCACCGCACGAATGGTGCGACCGGTATAAATCACATCATCGACCAGAACAACATGCCGTCCGTTGATCGATACGGGAAGATGAGTCGGATCCATCCCCGCCAAACCTCGAGAGCTGAAATCATCACGGTGCAAGGTGCTTGAAATAACACCATGGCTGGCCGTCAGTGCCAAGTCACGTTGCAAACGTTCTGCCACCCATGCCCCGCCAGACCAAATCCCAACGAGTACCAGATCATGAATTTCAAAATGGGCCAGCTCAGCCAGAACCTGGGCGTAAAGTTGTTCGGCATTCAGGGTTACTGCAGAAACATGAACAGGACTGGGCATAAAAAATGTCGAGATCAAACGCCAGAAAAATGATCTGGCAAAGATTGCAAGTATTGGGTCAAAATAATGGCTGCTGCCTCTGCGTCGAGGTCACGGGCGCCACGAGACAAGGCTTCAGTGGTTGAATAACGCTCATCAACCTCATGTACCACCAAAGCGAATCGCTGCCGCAATTCCTGGGCGAACTGACGCGCACGCCGAGTATTTTTATGTTCAGCACCATCAGGGTGAAATGGCACCCCAACCACCACAGCATGGGGCCGCCATTCCTGGATCATGCGTTGAATCTCGGCCCAGCGAGCTTCGGCTTTGAGATCAATCGTACCAATCCCTTCAGCTTGACGAAGCAAAGAATTCCCAGAGGCCACCCCCAGCCTGCGGGTTCCAAAATCAAAAGCCAAAAAGGACTGAATCGATGAAATCATCAAGCACGGCCCGCCACTTGACTAAGCATTAAAAGATCAATGCCCAGTAAAGAGAGCGCTTTCTGATAACGCTGTTGTACCGGTGTATCAAAAATAATTTGGGGCTCGGCTGCCACGTTGATCCAACTGTT
>JBEIRS010000227.1:0-2891 GCA_040375795.1 Methylibium sp. | reverse complement strand
GAGGAGGCATGTTTTAAATTAAAAAGCAGATTCAACAAATATCAGCTTTTTCAAAGCCCCAAGGTTTCTTGTAAGCCCAAATGAATGTTCATGCTCTGAACAGCGGCTCCACTGGCACCCTTGCCCAGGTTGTCAAGGCGGGCCATCAGCAGCACTTGACCTGATGGGGTTTCTTCGTTGGAAAATACGAAAAGATCAACGTGATTGCTATCATTGCATGCCTGTACATCAAAAAAAACGCTCGCCATGGTGGCAGGGTCATTGAGGGGCATAACACGAACAAAAGGTTCTCCAACATATCGCTGCGCCAATATGTCATGAATTGCTTGCGCGGTGGCGCCCCGGGCAAGGTTCGGCAGGTACAACGGTACACTGAGATTCAAACCCTTGTAAAAAGGGCCCACAATAGGCATCAGCAAAGGCTTGGTTTTCAGACCCGTGTGCATCATCATTTCAGGGATGTGTTTATGAGCCAAGCCCAATGCGTAGGGGCGTGGCGAGCTCAGTGCCCGGCCTGCGCCCAAAGGATCGGCCAGCGCCACATCATACTGCTCAATCATTTTTTTACCTCCGCCAGAGTAACCGGTCAAGGAGGTCGCTGTCACAGACAAGTTTGCAGGCACCATGGCGGCGTCAATCAAGGGCCTTAGCAAGAGAATAAAGGCACTCGCATGACAACCAGGGTTGGCAATTCGCTTAGACTGGCGCAAAGCTTGGCGATGATGTGGTGTCAATTCAGGTATACCAAACACCCAGTGGGGGTTTGTACGGTGCGCCGTACTGGCATCAATCAGGCAAGTTTGAGGGTTGGTGACCCAAGAAGCTGCTTCTTGGGCTGCTGCATCAGGAAGACACAAAAAGGCAACATCAGATTGATTGAGCAAGCGTGCGCGCTCTTTGGGGTCTTTGCGCTTTTCTATATCAATGCGTAAGACCTCAATGTCGGAGCGTTGAGCCAAATACTCATGAATACGCAGGCCAGTTGTTCCTTCCTGCCCGTCAACATACACACAATAAGCCATTTCACCTCCTTCTAAAATCTAAAATAAACACAGTCTCAAGCGTACGCCAGAAATGAACATACCTGCCCTGCCTTACAAAATTCTTAGCCTTCCGGGCTGGCGTAATTCAGGCCCCCGGCATTGGCAAAGCCATTGGGAGCGGTTGCACCTACATCAACGAGTTGAACAATCTGACTGGGAGTGGCCTCGACGCGGTGATTGGATGGCCCGGCTGGATGACGTAGTGAATGAAGCGCATCAACCCGTGGTGCTGGTGGCTCACAGCCTGGGTTGCCAGTTGGTGGCTTCTTGGGCGGCTCATTCTCAGCTGACTGATCGCGTTCAGGCCGCTTTTCTGGTGGCCCCCGCCGATTCAGAGCGCACCGATGCCCCTCCCCAGCTTTTTAATTGGCGCCCTGTCAGCCAACAAACTCTCCCATTTCGCAGTCTGCTGGTTGCCAGCCAAAATGACCCTTACTGTCAAATCGATCGTGCCGCCGAATTTGCAGCGGCTTGGGGCAGTCTGTTGATCAAAATTGGTCATTGCGGCCATATCAATAGTGATTCCAATTTGGCTGACTGGCCAGAGGGTCTTTGCTTGCTTGACACACTGCTCAAGCCATCCCCTGAACCTTTGCTCATTGAAAATTTATCACATGGTGACTAAAAAATCCAAAGGCCTAGGCCGGGGCCTTGAAGCCTTACTCGGCCCCAAAATTCAAGATGAACCAGTCGCCCTTGCTGCTTTGCATCCAGGGACTGGGGCTGCGTCTAGGTGGCCGCATACTTTAAAGCTGTCTCAGCTTCAGGCTGGTAAATATCAGCCCCGCACCCGCATGGATGAAGGTTCGCTTTATGAATTGGCTGAAAGTATCAAAGCCCAGGGCATCATGCAGCCTATTTTGGTTCGTCCGCTCAGGTCTGAGCGTATCGGCAATCCTCAGTATGAAATCATTGCCGGTGAACGTCGAAGTAAGGCCGCCCAGTTGGCAGGTCTTGATGAAGTGCCAGTGCTGGTCAAAGAAGTGCCCGATGAAGCCGCCGCAGCAATGGCTCTGATTGAAAATATTCAGCGTGAAAATTTGAACCCCTTGGAAGAAGCTCAAGGGATCAAGCGTCTCACTGATGAATTTGGGCTGACCCACGATCAAGCGGCCCAGGCTGTGGGGCGATCTCGCAGTGCCACCTCCAATTTATTGCGTTTGCTCAATTTGTCCGGTGCAGTTCAAACCATGCTGATGGCTGGTGACCTTGATATGGGGCATGCTCGGGCCTTACTTGCTCTGCATGGTGCAGCCCAAATTCAGGCTGCTTCTGAAATTGCCGCCAAAAAATTGAATGTAAGAGAGGCCGAGCGCTTGGTAGCCAAACATCAGCAGCCCCTGAAAAAAGGGCCTATGGCCTCAGTTGGCATGGCGGCAGCGATTGCCAGTAAATCCAAGGATATTCAGCGCATTGAGCAAACTCTCTCAGATGTGCTGACCGCCAGCGTAGAAATTCGGGTCAAAAAGCGTACAGCCCGTGGGGAGCAGGGTGAAGTGGCAATTGCTTTTTCTTCTCTGGATGAACTCAATGGGCTGCTTGACAAGCTTGGCTTACCTGCCTACTGAAGCCTGATCATCAAGCCTTGATTGCCTAAACAAAGTCAATTGACATGACTGAACCTCCACCTGTGCAGCCCTCATGAGGGCTAAGGGAGAGGTCAGCAGCCTGCGCCCATTTTTATTTGGCTCACTTCGTGCGCTCCAATGCCTGAATTTGGATCTCAGTGAAGGAGTGTGCTATACGGTGGGAGTAAGATAGGCGCATCGACAGTCAGTTAGAGGGACAGGCGAGGGGGAGGAAGCCCATTGGATCCGGACTCAGGACTCAAGATGGTGACCTTTGTGG
>JBEIRS010000123.1:0-4903 GCA_040375795.1 Methylibium sp. | reverse complement strand
AGCGGGGTTGATGGGCTCGTGTCAATCGTTCATCTGATTGTTTCAGGACAGCCACCAAGGGTTCTGAACTGCCGGTGATGGCTGATTGTTGAATGGCCACCCGAATCGCAGATTCGATATCTGCCACCAGATTTTCATCGCGTGAGCGGTACAAAGATTGAACCAACTCTTCAAGTTGGACCCGCTGCAAAGAGAGTTCTGCGAGCTTTGCTTCCAAAAGAGCGACCTTGGCGACAGAGTCACGGACCATCTCAGAGGACTGCCTGGAAAGGGTTTGAGCCTCAAGGGATTGGTTCTGGCTGGCTTCTTGGCGACGCACAAGTTCTTGTTCCAAGAGGCCAATCTGGGTTTGAGATTTCCAAGCGATGGCCAAACTGATGAAACAAGAAAGCATCAGTATGGCCGACCACAAACACCAGAAAATAAAATTCCATCGGGGCCTACGGGTTAGGCTTGATGCGGAAGCAATGGGTGGCGATCCTGTCGGGGCAGGATCAGACAATGAGGAGAAATCAGGAGGGGCTTTGCTCACCATGGTGCCGATTGTATGCAAGTGACCATCGAATATAAGTCTGGAGGGCTTAGAAGAATGTTTCTAAACCCTGATTTTCGGGCATGCTCTGAAATACGCGGATGAGTCACCAACGCCCGCGAGCAGGGCCAAACAGCTTGCCCCTGCGGGCAAAGTTGGGACAGATGATCAAGAGACTGACTGCTGCTGAAAAACCACAAATGATCACTTGGAATCGCCATGGCCTGTTGTACTAGGTGGCGATGAAAGGGGCTCCAGAGTGGCAGGGTGCGGGTATAGGCTTGCACAAAAGACACCTGCGCCCCTGCGGCCTGAAATTGCTCCGCCAGCCAATTTCGCCCACCATCGCCCCGAACAATCATGACCCGACGCCCTGACCAGGCTTGGTTTGCCAATATCTTCCAAAGTGCCTCAGAGTCAAATTGCCGCTCTTGAATGGAGGGAGCGGTGATTTGCTCCGATGCCAATCCTGAATCACGTAAAGCTTGAACCGTGCCGGGGCCAACTCCACCCACCTGAACCTGGGTGTCATGAGGCCAAGCCCAAACTTCACTTGATGCAGCTTTTATAAATTGCTGTACGGCATTCGGGCTGACAAAAATAATCATGTCTTGATCCGTCAGCGAAGCAGCAAGCTGTTGTAGCTTGGAGGTGTCTGCGACAGGCTCAATCGCAATCAAGGGCAATGCGTAGGCTTCAAACCCAAGAGATCGTAAGCCTTCGACAAAACTTTCAGCCTGAGACAGAGGTCGGGTGACTAAAATTCGAAATCGTCCCCCGAGCATGTTGTCAATCAACCATTTTTAAATAAGACAAAGCCCCCGCAGCGATCAAGTCAGCAGCGACTTTCTCTCCAAGGGCCTGCGCCGACGCATCATCGGTGACCCTTGCCACTCTCTGTGCTTTCAACAATGGAGCCAAGGCATCCAGTGAGTGGCCCAGCAGGGCACGCAGCTCAAGCCCCTGAGGTAACCAGATGGCGTGAGCCGCAAGCGGAATGCTGCAACTCCCGCCCAGAGCCCGGGACACCGCACGCTCAGCCTGAGTGGCCCACCATGTAGGCCAATCGCTCAAGCTTGACAATGCTTGACACAGTGCGGTGTCAGCACTGCACACTTCAATACCCAAGGCGCCCTGTCCTGCGCAGGGGAGCAGGGTTTCAATCGAAAACACGGCCCGAATGCGCTGCTGCAGACCCAGTCGCTTGAGGCCAGCCACCGCGAGAACAATGCCATCGTAGTGAGAGTCATCGAGTTTGCGCAAGCGTGTATCCAGGTTTCCTCTCAGGGGCTGAATATTCAAATCAGGCCGAAGGGCTTTGATTTGAACCAATCGACGCAAACTGGACGTGCCGACAGTTGCCCCTGCTGGAAGGTCAGACCATGAAGCAAAGCGGTTCGAGACCCAGGCATCGCGAGGATCTTCGCGCGCCAAGCTGGCTGCCAAAACCAAACCCGGGGGCAACTCCATGGGCACATCTTTTAACGAATGCACGGCCAAGTGTGCCCGACCTTCGAGCAACGCTGTTTCCAGCTCTTTCACAAACAAGCCCTTGCCACCGATCTTGGCAAGGGTGACATTTAAAATTTGATCGCCACGGGTGCTCAGGCCCAACAACCCGACAGAACAACCCCAGGTTGATTGCAACAAATCGCGCACGTGATGCGCTTGCCAAAGGGCCAAACGACTTTCGCGTGTGGCGATGATCAAAGAAGATTGCATTTTATAAACACTGGCAGCATCAAAGCACTGTAACCTATTCACTTTGCTCTGCTTCACAGTCAACGTCTGCAAGCATGTGAAGCTTTGGTTTTGAGCACCGTTTTACCAAGCACATTATGCCTCCTTCTGATTTGCCAGTTCCTCAACCCATCAAGGGTCTCACTGAGCTTGAGGCTCGTGAACGTTTGGCGCGTGAGGGTCCCAATGAACTGCCTGCATCCTCTTCCAGAGGTTTTTTGCGTGTGCTTGCCGGAGTGCTTCTTGAACCTATATTTCTTCTCCTATTGGCCTGTGGTGTCATCTATATGCTGCTCGGAGATGTTCATGAAGCCCTGATGCTTCTGGCTTTTGTCTTTGTTGTGATGGGAATTACGTTGGTGCAAGAACGACGCTCCGAGCGTTCTTTGCAGGCCCTGCGGGATCTCTCTAGCCCACGCGCACTGGTCATTCGGGGAGGGCAAACTCAGCGCATTGCGAGCCGTGAACTGGTGTCAGGTGATGTGGTGATCCTTGCTGAAGGAGATCGGGTTCCTGCGGATATTCACCTTGAGCAAGCCTCTAACCTGTCGATTGATGAGTCTTTATTGACGGGGGAATCTGGCCCGATAAGAAAATGCGCCCAACAAGCTTTGCCTTCCAAGCATGAGGAATTTACGGCGTTTTGCGGAACCCTCGTGACCCAAGGTGACGCCTGGGGGCGGGTGATTGCCACAGGCCAACACAGCAGTTTAGGCCGAATTGGGCACTCTCTGAGCCGGATCGCCACCGAGCGCACGCCCCTTCAGCAAGAAATTACCCGCTTGGTACGGCTTGCTGCCATCAGTGGCTTACTGCTGGCTGCCACCTTGGCTTTGGGGTATAGCTGGACTCGCGGAGACTGGCTGCATGGGCTTTTGGCTGGACTGACTCTGGCCATGGGCATTTTGCCCGAAGAGTTACCGGTTGTACTGACCATTTTTATGGGCCTTGGGGCTTGGCGCTTGGCCAAAGAAAACGTACTCACACGTCACACCCCCGCCATTGAACTGTTAGGGGCCACCACCGTGTTATGCGTTGATAAAACCGGCACCCTCACCACGAATCATATGGTGGTGCGACAGCTCTACTCAGCCCAGCACACTTTCGAAACGCACACCCTGGAACCTTGGCTTTCTAAAGACCAAGACCCCGATCACGTACTCCCTGAATACTTTCATGATTTGCTGGAATTTGCGGTCTTGGCATGCCACCGCAGGGCCTTTGACCCCACTGAAACAGCCATTACTGAAGCCGGGCAGCGGCTATTGAAGCAAACCAAAAACCTTCAAACTGATTCAATCCTCATCAAAGACTACCCGCTCTCGAATGAACTTTTAGCCATGTCTCGGGTTTGGCGTTCGGCGAAATACCCTAACGATCACGTGGTGGCCTGCAAAGGAGCCCCTGAGGCCATTTTAAGCTTGTGCGGGGTCGAGGGTGCAAAGCGGCATCAGATTGAAACTCAATTGCTCAAGATGGCGCATCAAGGTTTTCGTGTTTTAGGGGTTGCCAAGGCACAATGCCCTGAATCCAGCTTGCCTGATCAACAAGAGGATTTTGATTTTACTTTCCTTGGCCTGGTGGGTCTGGAGGACCCTATCCGTAGTGATGTGCCTCAAGCCATCATGGAGTGTCAATCGGCTGGTATTCGTGTGGTGATGATCACCGGAGACCATGCCGCCACAGCCCTTTCCATGGCTCGCCAAGCCGGCCTGGGCACCACGACACACGCCATCACCGGGGCAGAACTGGCCCAACTCAGTGATGATGAGTTGCAAAAGCGCTTGCTCGATACCCAGGTATTTTGCAGGGTAAAACCCGAACAAAAACTAAGACTGGTTCATGCCTTTCGTACCCGCGGCGATATTGTGGCCATGACTGGAGATGGTGTCAATGATGCTCCAGCCTTGAAAGCGGCGCATATTGGGGTGGCCACGGGAGCCCGAGGAACTGACGTTGCCCGTGAAGCAGCCTCATTGGTCTTGCTCAAAGATGACTTTGCTTCTTTAGTCACTGCTGTTCGACATGGCCGGCGGATTTTTTCTAATCTCAAGAAAACCATGGTATTTTTGATTGCTGTTCATGTGCCCATCATTGGCTTGTCTGCCTTGCCTGTGGTGTGGGGGGCGCCGCTGCTCTTGATGCCCGTGCATATTTTGCTGCTACAACTGATCATTGATCCAGCCTGCTCGATTGTTTTTGAAGCCGAGCCCACAGAACCTGGCACCATGACCTCGCCCCCCCGATCCCCCAAAACAAAGTTACTGGATCGCGACGTTTTGGCACGAGGCGGCTTGCAGGGCCTTGGTTTATTGAGTGTACTGATGTTGACGCACTGGATCAGCGAAAACCTGCTGCAAAACTCACCGGATAGTGCCCGGGCCATGGTGATTACCCTGCTGCTGCTATCGAGCTTGGGCCTGATTCTCATTAACCGATCCTGGGCCTCCATGAGCTGGTTTCAAGCGGCCACACGCAACCCTGCATTCATCATCAGTGTCGTGAGTGTGATGAGCTTCATGGCTTTGATTTTTCAGGTGCCTCCGCTACAAAAGCTGCTGGCATTCGAAGCCTTTACCCAAATCACCGCATGGTGGGTCATTGCCTCTGGCTTGGCGATCAATTTGGCGT
>JBEIRS010000173.1:0-3730 GCA_040375795.1 Methylibium sp. | reverse complement strand
GGCGCGCATGGTCATGAGCATGCGACGTACATCGGGGTGCCTTATAATTGGTACCGCCTCTTGAGACGAGCCATCCACGGGCCTTGATTGCACCCGTTCACGGGCATATTGAACCGCCTTTTGATAGGCACGTTCAGCCACTGCAATGCCTTGCAAACCAACTGCATAGCGGGCTGCACTCATCATGACAAACATGTACTCCAAGCCTCGGTGGGCATCCCCCATTAAGTTACCCACGGCGCCACCGTGATCGCCATATTGCAAAACAACCGTGGGGCTGGCCTTGATACCGAGTTTATGTTCTAGACTCAGGCAATGCACATCATTATGGGCACCCAGGCTGCCATCAGGATGGATCAAAAACTTGGGCACAATAAAAAGACTCAAGCCTTTGACCCCTTCTGGAGCCCCGGCAATTCGTGCCAAGACAAAGTGGATGATGTTCGAGGCCAAATCATGATCACCATAGGTGATATAAATTTTGGTGCCAAATAACTTGTAACTGCCATCGGCCTGAGGCTCGGCACGTGTGCGCACCAAGGACAGATCAGACCCTGCCTGAGGCTCGGTCAGGTTCATGGTGCCTGTCCATTCACCCGAAATGAGCTTGGGCAACAATAAATTTTGTTGAGTTTTCGAGCCTGCAACCGTCAAGGCCTCAATCGCGCTATCGGTTAATAGGGGGCACAAGGCCCAACTCAGGCTCCCACTATTGAGCATTTCAAGGCATGCAGCGGCAAGCACTTTGGGCAGGCCTTGACCGCCATATTCAACAGGATGCTGCAGGCCCTGCCAACCGGCAGCCACAAATTGCTCAAAGGCCTGACGAAAGCCCGGGCTTGTCACAACGCCCTGTCCAGGCACCATGACAGAAGACTGCACATCCCCGGGATGGTTCAGCGGGGCCACCACAGACTCGACAAAACGGGCGCTTTCCTCAAGCACGGTTTTTGCCGTGTTCATGTCAAGACCCAAGCCTTGCAATGCAGGCCAATGGCTCATGCTTTCAAAATGGGCCAAATGCTGAATGCAAAACAACATGTCTTTCAAGGGGGCTTGGTAGCTCATCTGGATTGCCTCTGGTTGTTGCATTATCTTGGCATTAAAGCCTATCTTGATCCTGCCATCAATGATTGATGATAGGGGATGATTTGATGTGCTGTTTTGTCTGGCATGGGAAAAATCTTTCCTTGCTTTGATTCACCAGCGCTCAATCGTCGGCCCATTCCCCACTTCTGGACGGAAATCGATTTCCTTATGCTATAAGCAGTGTCATATCAACACAGAAGTTTTGACAATCGAGTAGCTCATGTCGTGAAAATATGTCAGGCTTGCATCCATTTTCAGAGCATTTCATCTCTCCATCAAAACTCAAATTTCAATTTAAGCTCCCTAAAGAGTCATCCATCTCACTGAGTGTTCTCGCTGCTTTCGTAGGCGAGTGGCTCTCACGCCCGCAAAACCCTCGGCACTCTGACCCCATTTACAATCAAAAGATGACTTCTCCTTTTGCTTACACCCGAGCCCAAGCCCTGCCAGAAATTCTTTCACAACGTATTGTGATTCTTGATGGTGCCATGGGCACCATGATTCAGCGCCAGCAACTCACCGAAGCCGATTACCGTGGTCATCAATTTGACAGCCATCCCAAAGACTTAAAAGGTAATCATGAGTTGCTTCAATTCACTAAACCTGAAATCATCACAGAAATCCATGAAAGCTACCTGGCTGCTGGGGCTGACATCATTGAAACCAACACGTTTGGCGCCACGTCGATTGCCCAAGAAGACTACGGATTGGCTTCTTTAGCTTATGAAATGAATGTGCAGGCAGCTCGGCTGGCCCGCACTGCCTGCGACAAATTCAGCAGCCCTGACAAACCCCGCTTTGTGGCAGGGGCCCTGGGCCCGACCCCCCGCACCGCCAGCATCAGCCCAGATGTCAATGACCCTGCGGCTCGCAATATCACCTTTGATGAATTGCGCCTGGCCTATCTTGAACAAGCCCAGGGCCTGTTGGATGGCGGCGCTGACTTGTTTTTGGTTGAAACGATTTTTGATACCCTGAATGCCAAGGCCGCTATTTTTGCCCTTGATGAATTGATGGAGTCCACGGGTGAGCGCTTGCCCATCATCATTTCAGGTACCGTGACAGATGCCTCAGGCCGCATTCTGTCAGGCCAAACCGTGACAGCCTTCTGGCACAGCGTGCGGCACGCCAAACCCCTGGCGATTGGGCTCAATTGTGCTTTGGGTGCAGCCCTCATGCGCCCCTCTATTGAAGAGCTTTCCAAAGTGGCGGGAGATACTTTTATCAGTTGCCACCCGAATGCAGGCTTGCCCAACCCGATGAGTGAAACAGGTTTTGATGAAACCCCTGAAGTGACTGGCCCCTTGCTGGGGGAATTTGCCAAATCCGGGTTTCTCAATATTGTCGGAGGCTGTTGTGGCACGACACCCCAACATATTGCAGCGATTAGCAAGGAAGTATCACGCTACCGTCCGCGCTGCTGCCAGCCAAGGGGAGGATCTTTTTTGATCCCGCCCAATCTGAATTCAGATTCAGCAAAGTGAGCGCATTTTTAAAATTTGTAAGGGATTGATCAAAACCTTGACTTCATGAGCAGGTACCCCGCCAGAGGTCACGTACATATGATTGCGGGTGTCGCGCAGCACGGGTGCCCCCAGAGGCATGCCATCGCGGGAAACCACGCTCACAACCACCGGCTCATTCGCCATTTTACCGCGCTTAATAACTACAGCAACCTCCCCGTTTTTCAAGCGTACGAAAGACCCAGGTGGATACAAACCTACCGCCTTGAGGATCGCCGCCCCCGCTTCATCTGGATTTTTTTGTTCATCGGTATAGATCGCCTGGGCTGCTGCGGTTGCTGATAAACTCCGACGCCCGGCTCGAGGGCTCATGCGTGCAGCAAACACATCAGCCCGCTGGATCACCCTAGCCAACTTTTCAGGCCAAGAACGGTCTTGCAGTGCCCCTGCAGAAGTCTTGTGATGCAGGGCAACAGCTTGCAAGCAAAGCTCATCATCAACACCGTAAGAGCGCAACATGAGCATGGATTGATGTGGGTGCTGCTGCAAAGCCGCCCGCTGCTCAGGGGTTGGAGGATGAGATTGCAATGCCATTTTATTTTGCAGGCCCATGATGGAAATATTCATCGTCAAAGCCGCTGCCATCAAAGACCGACGAACATCGCCTGACCAATCAAGCCCCTGACGAGCAAGCAAATCACAAATCAAAGCCACCTGAAGGGTGTGCACCAAAGCGTATCGATGAACAGGATCACGAAAAGACTGTATAGAAAGAAAAAGACAGGCATCTGGATCGCGTTCACTCATGGCTTGAAAAGCAAGCAACAATTGATGAAAACGCTGAAGCCAGCCCTCAGAAAAATCTGATCTCAAAACTTGCGCTGCTTGTGATTCAAGAACTTCCCAGGCAGAGACAGGATCTGTTGGGGCGAGTGAAGTCAAAGAAGATGAAATCACATCGAGATCAGGCTGGATTTCGGCCAGCTCTTTGATGGTTGCATTACGACGAAGCATACCCCCCAGTTTTTCAGCAAACGCACGCTCCTGAATGGCAAACTCAACTCGATCAATAAAACAACCGCGACTCAAGAGTTGCTGTCGCTCCTCGTCTGATTCAATGACCATCCCTTTATTTACAAGAAGATGCCCGCTGGCGTTGTAAATCGAAAAAGGAAGAG